>PEUI01000278.1 GCA_002785585.1 Lysobacterales bacterium CG02_land_8_20_14_3_00_62_12 | reverse complement strand
CACTTGAATTACAATCAATCTAGACAGTCTAGACAGAGCTGATCGGAGGCCGACCATGAGCTGGCAACTGCAAGAAGCCAAAAACCGCTTGAGCGAAGTCGTGCGTGCCGCGCAAACCCAGGGCGCCCAGATCATCAGCGTGCATGGCAAGGACACCGCCGTGCTGTTGTCGTTGGCGGACTATCGGCAATTGCAGGTTCAGCGCGAACCCCTGGGCACGTTCCTGATGCGCACCGCGCCGCGCGATCTGGGTATCGATCCCGACGAACTATTCAAGCGTAGCGACGACATCGGTCGGGATATCGACCTGTGAGTTACTTGCTGGACACCTGCGTGCTTTCCGAGTTGATGCGGCCCACGCCCGCAGCCAGCGTCGGCGCATGGCTTGACGCCCACGCGCACACGCCGATGTTTCTCAGTGCGTTGACGGTGGGTGAAATCGCCCAAGGCATCGCCAAGCTGGCCGCGTCGGCGCGCAAGACCGCGCTGAACGATTGGTTGCGACAGGTGGTGCTGCCTAACTACGAGGGCCGCATCCTTGCTGTCGATACTGCGGTGACGCTGCGTTGGGGTGCGCTACGTGGCGACCTGATTTGGCTCGGCAGATCGCCAGCGGTGATCGACTCGCTCCTGGCGGCGACAGCATTGAGCCATGGCTTGACGCTTGCCACCCGCAACGTGCGGGATTTCGAAGCGCTCGGTGTAACCGTTTTCAACCCTTGGGACGCCGGCTCGTGAGTACGACCAGCGCACGCATCCTGATCGCCGACGACCAGCCCGACGTGCTGAGGGCACTGCGCTTGTTGTTCAAGGGCGAGGGCATCGCCTGCGTGGCGGTGTCCACGCCGGAACAGGCGTTGGAGCGGCTGCGCGCGGAGGCGTTCGACGCCGCGCTGATCGATCTGAACTACCGTCGTGACACCACCTCGGGGGCCGAGGGTCTGGAGCTGCTGGCGGCGTTGCGCAAACTCGATGCCGAGTTGCCGGTGGTGGTGATGACGGCCTGGGGCAGCATCGACATCGCGGTACAGGCGATGCAGGTTGGCGCCGCCGATTTCATCGAGAAACCTTGGGACAACCGGCGCCTGATCAACGTGCTGGACGCGCAGCTCAAACTGGCGCGCAGCCGCCGTCGCGAGCAGCGCCTGGATGCCGAAAACCGCTTGCTGCGCGGCGACGATGGCGAGCCGTTCATTGCCCAGGCGCCGAGTATGCAGCCGGTGCTGGAGCTGCTGCGGCGGGTGGCGCCATCGGATGCCAATGTGCTGATCCTGGGCGAAAACGGCGCCGGCAAAGGGGTGCTGGCGCGGCAGTTGCATCGTTGGTCGCGGCGCCGCGCGCAAACCATGATCTCGGTAAACATGGGCGGCATCGCCGCCAGCGTGTTCGAGTCGGAAATGTTCGGCCACACTCGCGGCGCGTTCACCGATGCCAAAAGTGATCGCATCGGCCGCTTCGAACTGGCCGATGGTGGCACCCTGTTTCTGGACGAAATCGCCAACATCCCCGCCGAGCAGCAGCCCAAGTTATTGCGCGTGCTGGAAGACGGCGAGCTGGAACGCTTGGGTTCCTCGCGCACGATCAAGCTCGATGTGCGCGTGGTGTCGGCCACCAATGCCGAGCTGCCGACGGAAGTGGCAGCCGGACGTTTTCGCAAGGACTTGTTGTACCGCCTCAACACCGTGGAAATCCACCTGCCGCCGCTGCGCGAGCGGCGCGAGGATATCGCTGCCATGACCAACGATCTGCTGGCGCGCTTTGCCAAGCGCTATCAGCGCGACCGCCTGCGGCTGGCGCCGTCGGCGCTGCGGGCGCTGGAGCATTGGCACTGGCCGGGCAACGTGCGCGAGTTGGCGCATGTGGTGGAGCGCGCGGTGTTGATGGCCAGCAGTTCGCTGATCGAACAGGTGGATGTAGCGCCCACATCCGGCTCCACTGCGATGCTGGCGGTAACGACGAGCGGCGGCGCCTTGAATCTGGAAAAGTCCGAGCAGTCGCTGATTCGACAGGGCTTGGCGCAATGTGAAGGCAATGTCCAGCGCACCGCAAAACTGCTGGGGCTGAGCCGCGGCGCGCTGTATCGGCGGTTGGAGAAGTATGGGCTTGGGGTGTAGGAGCGACGCCTAAGTCGTCGCGAATGGCGCTCTGATCCTATGACGATACTGTTTAATTGAGCGTACAGGGTGCAACCCACCGTTCTGAAACGCCGAACATTGGTGGGTTGCACCCACCCTACACCCGCGCCGAGTCGCCTAGGCGGACCGTATTGCGAGCTACGACGGAATGGCGCAGCGATTGGGTTATCACCGGCAACGCAAGGCCATCATGTGGCGATGAATGCACCTGTCCACTCTGCCTCACGCGGTACCGGCGCACGCTTCGAACAGCGTTTGCTGTGGGATGTCGCGCTGGCATTGTTGCCGTCGCTGTTGGTGATTGCTTGGCTACTGTGGCAGCGTCCTGAGCTTGGTGCTGGGCTGTGGATGGCGGTCGGTCTCGCGGCGTTGCTTACCTTGGGCCTGGTGGCGCGTCTGCGCGAGCGCGTGGTGTTTCCGCTGTATACCCTGTCGAATCTGCTCGAAGCCCTGCGCGAGGGCGATTACAGCCTGCGCGGCTCGCGCGCACAACGCGGCGATGCCATCGGCGATGTCGTGTGGGAGGTCAACGCACTCTCGCAAACCCTGCGCGAGCAGCGGCTACGGGTGGAAGAGTCGAGTGCCTTGCTGGGCAAGATCATTGCCGCCATCGATATCGCGATGTTCAGCTTCGATCATCGCCAGCAGTTGCACCTGATCAACGCCGCCGGTGAGCGCTTGTTGCGGGTGCGTGCCGCCGATGTCGCCGGTAGTTCGGCCGCTGCACTGGGTCTGCACGATTGCCTGCAGATCGCGCAGGCAGCGGTGGTGCGGCGCGCATTTCCCGGCGGTTCGGGCAGCTTCGATGTGCGCCGCTTCCGCTTTCGCCAGAGCGGGCTGCCCTGCGACTTGCTGGTGATCACCGATCTCTCGCGCGCCCTGCGCGAGGAAGAACGGCAAACCTGGCAACGCCTGATCCGCGTGCTCGGGCACGAACTCAACAACTCGCTGGCGCCGATCAAGTCGATGGCGGCTACCCTGGCCGACCTCACTGCGCGTCCGCAACTGCCCGGCGACTGGCGCGAGGATGTGCAGGGCGGTTTGCGCGTGATCGGTGATCGTGCCGAAGCCTTGAATCGCTTCATGACCGGTTATGCCGCGCTCGCGCGTCTGCCACCGCCACGCCTGCGCCTTGTCGAGCTGGCACCGTTGCTGACCCGGGTGGCGCGTCTGGAACAGCGCCTGCCAGTGGCCTTGCACGCGGGGCCGGCACTGGTCTGTAGTCTCGATCCAGATCAATTGGAGCAGGCGCTGATCAACCTGCTCGGCAACGCCGCCGATGCCGCATTACCACAACGTGGTGGGGTGCAGTTGCGCTGGTTGCAGGAACCGGGTCGATTGCACATCGAAGTCATCGACGAGGGCCTTGGCCTGTCCGGATCGGACAACCTGTTCGTGCCGTTCTTCACCACCAAACCTGGGGGTTCGGGCATCGGTCTGGTGCTGGCGCGGCAGATTGTGGAAGCACACGGTGGCAGCTTGCAACTGCGCAACCGCGAGGATCGCAGCGGTTGCATCGCGCGGATCGAGTTGCCGCTGACACCCGGCTAGCCATGCGCCGGTGTGATTTTCCAGGGCGTAGCAAGGGCTCGATCAGCTAGAATGCCGCTTTCAAGCGACGGGTTGTTCGGCATGACCGCTTTGATTTTCGTAACTGGGGGCGTGGTGTCCTCGCTTGGCAAGGGCATTGCCGCCGCTTCGCTCGGCGCCATTCTGGAAGCGCGTGGCCTCAGCGTCACGATGATGAAGCTCGATCCCTACATCAATGTCGATCCGGGCACGATGAGCCCGTATCAGCACGGCGAGGTTTACGTGCTCGATGACGGCGCCGAGACCGATCTCGATCTGGGCCATTACGAACGTTTCGTGCGCACCCGTTTGTCGCGGCGCAATGCGGTCACCACCGGCCAGATTTACGAGTCGGTGATCCGCAAGGAACGCCGTGGCGATTATCTCGGGGCGACGGTGCAGGTGATCCCGCACATCACCGATGAGATCAAGCGCTGTATTGATGTCGCTACCGAGGGCTTTGATGTCGCCCTGGTCGAGATTGGCGGCACCGTCGGTGATATCGAATCGCAGCCGTTTCTGGAGGCGATTCGGCAATTGCGCATCGAGCGCGGCGCCGAGCACACCTTGTTCATCCATCTCACCCTGGTGCCTTACATCAAGGCCGCTGGTGAGATCAAAACCAAGCCGACCCAGCACTCGGTGAAGGAACTGCGCAATATCGGCATCCAGGCGGATATCCTGTTGTGTCGCGGCGAATCTCCATTGCCGGCCGATGAACGACGCAAGATTGCGCTGTTCACCAATGTGCCCGAGCGCGCGGTGATCTCGGCGGTGGATATGCCATCGATCTACGCCATCCCGTTGTGGTTGCACGAGCAGGGTCTGGACGACATCGTCGTCGAGCACCTCAAGATCCAGGCGCCAGCCGCCGATCTCAGCGATTGGCAGCGCACGGTCGAGGCCGTCGACAACGCCAGGGACCCGGTGGACATCGCCATCGTCGGCAAGTATGTCGAGCACAAAGACGCCTACAAGTCGCTGGGCGAGGCCTTGCAGCACGGCGGCATTCGCGAACGCGCGCAGATCCATCTGCATTGGGTCGAGTCGGATGCGCTGGAAACCGAAGGCACCGCAGCGCTAGCGGGAATGGACGCGATCCTGGTTCCGGGCGGCTTCGGTCGGCGCGGTTTTGAAGGCAAGATTCTGGCTGCCGAATTCGCCCGTACCCACAAGATTCCGTATTTTGGCATTTGCTACGGCTTGCACGCGGCGGTGGTCGAGTTTGCCCGTCATGTGGCCGGTTTGCCGGCCGCCAACAGCACCGAGAATGACCGCAAGACGCCGCACCCGGTGATCGCCCTGATTACCGAATGGACCACGCTTGAGGGCGCCGTCGAAACCCGCGACGAGGGCTCGGACAAGGGCGGCACCATGCGCCTGGGCGCGCAGCAATGTCGGCTGGCGCCGGGTACCTTGGCGCACCGTCTGTATGGCCGTGATGTCGTCGTCGAGCGTCACCGCCACCGCTATGAGTTCAACAACCATTACCGGGAATTGCTGAGCCAGCATGGTCTGGTGTTCTCCGGGCAATCGATCGATGGCAGCCTGGTGGAAATGATCGAACTCGCTGACCATCCCTGGTTTGTTGCCTGCCAGGCGCATCCCGAGTTCACTTCCACGCCGCGCGAAGGGCATCCGTTGTTTGCCGGTTTCGTGCGCGCCGCGATGGACCAGCGCGCCCGCAGCAAGACCCCAGTTGCCGCTCTGTAGGGTGGGTGCAACCCACCGTTCAGCGCCGAACCATGGTGGGTTGCACCCACCCTACATCTGATCGAGCCGACCACGACGATGAAGATTTGCGGATTTGACATCGGCCCCGAGCGGCCATTTTTCCTGATCGCCGGTCCCTGCGTGATCGAGAGCGAGCAACTGGCGCTGGATACCGCCGGCCAACTCAAAGAGATCACCGCGCGGCTCGGCATCCGGTTTATTTACAAGTCCAGCTTCGACAAGGCCAATCGCTCATCGGGTGACAGTTTTCGCGGTCCCGGGTTGGCTGGCGGCTTGAAGATTCTCGCCGAGGTCAAACGTCAGATCGGTGTGCCGATACTTACCGACGTTCACGAATACACACCGATGGACGAAGTCGCCAGCGTGGTCGATGTGCTGCAGACGCCGGCGTTTTTATGCCGACAGACCGACTTCATCCACAAAGTGGCCAGCACGATGAAACCGGTCAATATCAAGAAGGGGCAATTTCTGGCGCCCTGGGACATGCGGCATGTGGTCGACAAGGCACGCGCCACCGGCAATCAGCAGATCATGGTCTGCGAGCGCGGCGCCAGTTTTGGCTACAACAATCTGGTCGCCGATATGCGCGCTCTGGTGGTATTGCGCGACACCGCTTGTCCGGTGGTGTTCGACGCCACCCATTCGGTGCAATTGCCCGGCGGTCAGGGCAGCACCAGCGGTGGTCAGCGCGAGTTCATTCCGGCGCTGGCGCGGGCGGCGATCGCCGTTGGCGTCGCCGGATTGTTCATGGAAACCCACCCCGATCCCGAGCGCGCCCTGTCCGATGGCCCCAACGCCTGGCCGCTGGATCAAATGGAAGCCCTGCTGATCAAGTTGCAAGCGCTTGATCGAGTCGCCAAGGCGCTGTGATCCCCAAGCAAAGCCAGGTGACGCAGGTTGGGCTTCAGAGCACCGATGCCCAACAGACGCCAGCGGAACGCGATGTGGGTGGATCACGCTAAGGCGAATTTTGTTGAGGTGACCGGCCGTCGCCGTTAAAAACCGCTTCGTTCACCGCCAACCTATAGGCGTTTTGGTGGAGTTTGTTGGGGTTCACTACGTTCACCCCAACCTATGCACTACGTTCACCCCAACCTATGCACTACGTTCACCCCAACCTATAGGCGTTTTGGTGGAGTTTGTTGGGGTTCACTACGTTCACCCCAACCTATGCACTACGTTCACCCCAACCGATGCGCTTGAAGTGGCGCCGGCCCGCTTCACGCTGGTCGATAGAGCTCGGTGCCTTGGGCGCGAAACTGCTCGGCTTTTTCGGCCATGCCGGTGCTGAGTGCCTGTTCGGCATCGTCCACCCCGTGTTCGGCGGCGTAATCGCGCACGTCCTGGGTGATCTTCATCGAGCAGAAATTGGGTCCGCACATGGAACAGAAATGCGCGAGTTTGTGGGCGTCCTTGGGTAGGGTTTCGTCGTGGAATTCCTGGGCTTTTTCGGGGTCGAGGCCGAGGTTGAACTGGTCGGCCCAGCGGAATTCGAAGCGGGCCTTGCTGAGCGCATTGTCACGCACCTGCGCGCCCGGGTGACCCTTGGCCAGGTCGGCAGCGTGGGCGGCGATTTTGTAGGTGATGATGCCGTCGCGCACGTCTTGCTTGTTGGGCAGTCCGAGGTGTTCTTTGGGGGTGACGTAACACAGCATGGCGGTGCCGAACCAGCCGATCATGGCGGCGCCGATGGCGCTGGTGATGTGGTCGTAGCCGGGGGCGATGTCGGTGGTCAGGGGGCCCAGCGTGTAGAACGGCGCTTCCCCGCATTCGACCAACTGCTTGTCCATATTTTCTTTGATCAATTGCATCGGCACGTGGCCGGGTCCCTCGATCATCGTTTGCACGTCGTGTTTCCAGGCGATCTTGGTCAACTCGCCGAGGGTTTCCAGTTCGGCAAACTGGGCGCGATCATTGGCATCGGCGATGCAGCCCGGACGCAGGCCATCGCCGAGCGAGAAAGCGACATCGTAGGCTTTCATGATTTCGCAAATGTCGTCGAAGTGCGTGTACAGAAAACTTTCCCGATGGTGTGCCAGACACCACTTGGCCATGATCGAGCCGCCACGCGAAACGATGCCGGTCAGCCGCTTGGCGGTGAGCGGAATGTAGGCCAGCCGCACGCCGGCATGGATGGTGAAATAGTCCACGCCTTGTTCGGCCTGCTCGATCAGGGTGTCGCGGAAGATTTCCCAAGTCAGCAATTCGGCGCGGCCATCAACTTTTTCCAAGGCCTGATAGATCGGCACCGTGCCGATCGGCACCGGCGAATTGCGCAGGATCCACTCGCGGGTTTCGTGGATGTGCTTGCCGGTGGACAAGTCCATCACCGTGTCGGCGCCCCAGCGGATCGCCCAAACCATCTTTTCGACTTCTTCGGCGATCGAGCTGGACACCGCCGAATTGCCGATGTTGGCGTTGATCTTCACGCGGAAGTTGCGGCCGATGATCATCGGCTCGGATTCCGGGTGGTTGAGGTTGTTCGGAATGATCGCGCGACCGCGTGCCACCTCATCGCGCACGAACGCCGGCGTGATCAATTTGGGCAGACTGGCACCGAACGATTCGCCAGCGTGGGTGCGCAAACCGGTGGCCAGGGCGGCCTCGATCTGCGCATTTTCGCGAATCGCGATGTATTCCATCTCGGGCGTGATGATGCCGCGTTTGGCATACGACATCTGGCTGACGTTGGCCCCTGACAGCGCCCGACGCGGCTTCTGCGGGTGCGGAAAACGGACTGGGTCGAGCTTGGCATCGGCGGCGCGGCGGCGGCCAAACTCCGACGATTGGCCGGGCAGGGTCTCACTATCGCCGCGCTCGGCAATCCATGCCGCACGCATGGCGGGCAAACCGGCGATCAAATCGATGGTCGCCTCTGGATCGGTATAGAGGCCGGACGTGTCGTAGAGCACAAAACCCGGATTTTGCTCAGCGCCGAACAAGCTCGGCGTGTCAGCCAGCGTGACCTCGCGCATCGGCACGCGCAGCTCCGGGCGCGAGCCGGTGACATGGATTTTGTGCGATCCCGGAATCGGCCGGGTGACCGCGGCCGACAACGCCTGGGTATCGCGAAATACATCCTGGGGTAGCGCATTCATGGAACTTCGTCCTCAAGGGCTGGGAACGAAGCGGGTGGCGGTGCCGCAAAAATCGAGCGGCTTCGCAAGCTTCCCTACGCCGGTATCAACCGGATCAGGTTCCAAGGGTATGTCTCAGCCCGAATTCACCGGGCACCCCCGCTTCAGGCCGCCATTGAACCACGTAATGGGGCAGCGTGGGAATGCGCGCAGGCCGACCAAGCGCGATATCGGGACGCGGTAGCCGCGCCGGTTTATGGCGGCATTTGCGCGATTCGAGTGCCGTCAACGCAGCGGTCCATTGGCATCGGCGTGTCTGCGGTCCAACTGGCGGCTACCGGTGACGGCAACCTTGAACAATTCGCACGGCTGCCCACGTAGCGATTATTTCGCTCACGCAACGCTTATGCTGCACGCCCCGATTCCCGGGCGAGAGGGCAAGTCATGATGATTTTGAAAGGTGTGGGTGCGGTGGGCGCGGTACTGGCTTTGCTCGCGGTTAGTGCTACCGCATCAGCAGAAGACCTGGTGTTTGATCTGAAGAATCATTCGAGCTTCGATGTCACCGAGTTCTACGCATCGCCCACTGGCGTCGATGATTGGGAAGACGACGTCCTCGGGCAGGACGTGTTGGCCGCCGGGGACGACGTCGAAATTACCATCGGTGACGGCCGCACCCAGTGTCGCTACGACCTGAAGTTCGTGTTCGACGATGGCGACGAAGTCGAACGCAAGAAGGTCGATTTGTGCGAGACCGGCAGTTACACGCTGCGCGATTGATCCGGATCCCGCGACCGGATCCCGCGACCGGGTGGCAAAC
>PEUI01000125.1 GCA_002785585.1 Lysobacterales bacterium CG02_land_8_20_14_3_00_62_12 | reverse complement strand
CGCGCCGACCACCACCTGATCGACCGATACCGAAGCTCGTTGTACGCGTTGGATCAGGGCAATCATCGGTGCAGTTGTCTCTGGGGGCCACGACCCACACCGCGATGTTGACCGCCGGCCAAGTTTGGTATCAGCCGCTGCCGCGCCGTCATCGCCAGCCGTTCGAGCAAGCCACAGCGTAATAGCGTCTGCATGGTGACCGGGCACCGCGGCAGCGTGGGATCGAAGGGTAACGCATGTGGAAGCGCCAACCAGCGTCGCCATCGCTGAACCCAGCGAACCCTCGCCAAGCCAGCCCGCATCCCCGCCTCCGCTCGCCCCGCACGCGATCATCTTAGCGCCGGTCCACGGGTGGCAAGAAAAGACCAACCGGTTCGACACCGGGCGGCTTCTTCAGAAATGGGATCGACTGATTGGTTGCAACGCGCGACCTTGAAGCGGTTGATGAAAGCTCCTGAAAGTGCTGGATACTGAAAGTGCTGAACATCCAGCGGTTATGCGCATGCGTGTCCAGCCTCCAGCCCATGCGCATGGGTGTCCAGCTTCCAGTCGCCAAGGTCGAGGTCTACACCCAGAGCGGCCAACTCGGCTTTGCCGTCGATAGCGGCAAAGGCGGCGGCAGCAGCTTCATCTACCTGGCCGGGCAGCGCATCGCCGAAGACCACTGGAACTGCGCCAACAACACCCACACCGCCAGCTACTTTCACAGTGATGCCCTGGGCAGCCCGGTCGCCACCACCGACGCTGCAAGAAACGTGCTGGAGCGCACCTACTACGCCCCGTACGGCGAAGCCCTCAACCGCAGCGTCGACGGCCCGGGCTACACCGGCCACGTGATGGATGCGGCGACGGGACTGGTATATGCGCAGCAACGGTATTACGATCCCCTCGTCGGCAAGTTCCTGAGCATCCTGAGCATCGACCCGGTGGCGGCGAATCCGGGCACGGGAGGGAACTTCAATCGGTATTGGTATGCCAATGACAATCCGTACAAGTTTACGGATCCGGATGGGCGGGCGCCTCCGGGCTGCGGCGACGGGATTTGTGAGAGACCGCCGCCTGCGCCAATAACGTTGCCACCTGTTACAGTGACTTCAACATCCCTCCCGCCACCGCCTCCCACATTAGGAACGATCACAGTAACTGCACCGTGGCCGCTGGAATTACCGAAAATTCCCGTGCTCCCGATTGGCGAGATACTAGGGGCATTGTCGCGCCCAGCACTTCCGATACTGCTTGTGGGCTATCCTGCATCGTTGGGAGCGGCGGCCTGCGAATTACCAGGTGGTCCGTCTTGCGGCATAGACGTCATTTATTCGAAGGGCGGGAAGCAGAATGTCCGTGACACGGGTCTTATAGGCGTTTCTGATGAAAAAATTGGCCGGCGCCTTCGTGATCCAACTACATCCGGCAAGGAGAAACAGCGCTTACAGAAAGAGCAGAAAGCGCGTGGGTCAAGAAACAAAGGTAAGCGCGAAGAGAACAGATAGGAGATTGGCGTTATGTGGTACAGTGCACATGCAATATTTTACTTCAGTTATTTTGGCCAAGATTCGTTTCTCGTCCACGAGAATGTATACCTGGTCGAAGCGGGCGGCGAAGATCAAGCCATGTTGATAGCTAAGCAGGTCGCTGCTGAGCATGAAGACCTGAGCGAAGACGGCCATTTAGAGGTAAATGGAAACAAAGCTCAATATCGCTTTGCTGGAATAAGAAAGTTGATTGAGGTTGAACTTGATTCGGAGACGGGTATAGGGAAGCTGCACTCCGGTGTTGAAACGACCTATTCGGTGCTAGAAGTAGATGACTTTTCTGAGGTCGAGCGCCTTGCAGCAGGCGAGATGACATCTGTTCTTTATCGTGAATAAAACAATCGCAAGCAATCTAAGCAATCTCGAAAAATCAGGGGTCAGCGAAAAATCAGGGGTCAGGTCTTGTATTGACACATGATGACTGCTTTCACTTGCCAATCGGCAGCGTCCAGGACGCAACCGCGGACACCCGTAGT
>PEUI01000228.1:13678-17853 GCA_002785585.1 Lysobacterales bacterium CG02_land_8_20_14_3_00_62_12 | reverse complement strand
CGATGCCGAAGGCAGCGCCTATCTGGCGCCGCAAGTGCTGGTCGAGGTCGATCACCGGATGAGGCTGATGCGCGATGAGAGCTTCGGCCCGGTGGTCGGCATCATGGCGGTGGCCGATGATGCCGAGGCCGTCGCCCTGATGAACGACAGCGAGTTTGGTTTGACCGCGTCGGTGTGGACCGAAGACCTGGCCGCCGCCTCAGCGATTGGCGAGGCTGTCGCCACCGGTACCGTGTTCATGAATCGCTGCGATGCGCTGGATCCGGCGCTGGCCTGGACCGGCGTGAAACACAGCGGACGCGGCGCTACTTTGTCCAGTGTCGGCTACGAAACCCTGACCCGCGCAAAATCCTTTCATTTCAAAACCAAGGTATCCGTTTGACTTATGACCGTCCACGCCAATTGGAACTATCCCACCGCCATCCGCTTCGGTGCCGGCCGCATCAACGAGCTTGCCGAAGTCTGTCGCGGCCAGGGCATCTTGCGGCCGTTGCTGGTCACCGACCAGGGACTGGCGTCGGCACCGATCACCCAGGCCGCCCGCCAAGCGCTGGTCGATGCGGGTCTGGGCGTCGACCTGTTCAGCGGCATCCAGCCGAACCCGGTCGGCGCCAATCTCGATGCTGGTGTAATCGCTTATCGCCGTGGGCAACACGACGGGGTGATCGCGTTCGGTGGCGGCAGTGGCCTCGACTTGGGCAAACTGATCGCTTTCATGAGCGGGCAGCGCCGTCCGGTCTGGGATTACGAAGACATCGGCGACTGGTGGACGCGGGCCGATGCCGACGGCATTGCCAAGGTCATCGCGGTGCCGACGACCGCTGGCACCGGCTCGGAAGTCGGCCGCGCGGGCGTCATCACCGATGCCTCGACGCATACCAAAAAAATTATTTTTCACCCGAAGATGATGCCGGTGGTGGTGATCTGCGATCCGGAACTGACCGTGGGCATGCCGCGCACAATTACCGTCGGCACCGGCATGGACGCGCTCTCGCATTGCCTGGAAGCGTATTGCGCGCCGGGCTATCACCCGATGGCCGATGGCATCGCCGTAGAGGGCATGCGGCTGGTCGCCAAAGCGCTGCCGCAAGTGGCCAGCACGCCGGCCGATATCGCCGCCCGTTCGGACATGATGGCCGCTGCGGCGATGGGCGCCACCGCCTTCCAGAAAGGCTTGGGCGGCATGCACGCACTCTCGCATCCGATTGGGGCGTTGTATGACACCCACCATGGCATGACCAATGCCACGATGATGCCTTACGTGCTGCGCTTCAATCGCCGCGCCATCGAAGCGCGGATCGGCCGTCTCGCGGCCTATCTCGAATTGCCCAATCCGGGCTTTGACAGTTTTATGGACTTCGTTCTGGACCTGCGACAGCAAGTGGGCGTGCCGCACACCTTGCGGGATCTGGGCGTCGACAATCGTCAGGCGGCATTGATTGCCGAAATGGCGGTCAACGACCCTTCGGCCGGCGGTAACCCGCTGCCCTTGGATATTCACGCCACCCGAGCGTTGTTCGATGCCGCCTGGAGCGGCGCGCTTTGAATGGCTCCAGCACGGCGGTGATGGCCCGGAAGGTCGCCCGCGAGGCGGTTGCTGATCGCGCTGCCAGCGACTAGCGGTTGACGGCACCAGCGCCGGTCAATACCATGGCGAGCTTATGTCCGCTGGCCTTCCCGAAACTGTTGATGTTTGGCGGATGGTGGCTCAGGGTCGGCGCTTCACCGGACGCCTGCCACTGGCCGTCATGGCCAGGCTGGCGCCGAGTTTGGCGGCGACGTCAGGTGACATTCGATTTGATCTGGAGTTCGGCCGGGATCGTTTCGGTGCGGCTTTCGTTGCGGTCGTGATCGAAGGGTGTTTGCCGCTGATTTGTCAGCGCAGCTTGGAGATCTTTGATTGGCCGGTGCGGATTGACACACGACTGGGATTGATCCGAACCGAACCGGAGGAGGCAGCGCTGCCTCCGGGTTATGAGCCGCTGCTGGTCGGTGCCGAAGCGATGCGTCTGGCCGATGTCGTCGAAGATGAATTGATTCTGGCGTTGCCGTTGGTGCCGATGCAGGAAGGCAGCGTCGAAGCAGAAGGAATGGTCTGGTCCAGTGAATTGGATCAGACCGACAAGCCGAACCCGTTCGCGGTGCTGTCGGTCATCAAGCAACATTGATCTCGTTGGAGAATTGAAATGGCAGTACAGAAAAGTCGCGTTTCCCCGGCCCGTCGCGGTCAGCGGCGGTCGCACAGTGCGCTCACTGGCGCGCAGGTGGCGATCGACCAGGTAAGCGGTGAGAACCACTTGCGCCACCACGTCAGCAAAGACGGTTTTTATCGTGGCAAAAAGGTCATCCAAACCCAGCCCGAAGTCGACAGCGCCAGCGATTGACGGCTTCGGTCGGGCGCCATCGGTGGTCTTTTTTCAGTCTCGCATCGGGATGCCTTCATGCCGGTGCGTTGAGCCGTTTCTGCTGGTTTGCATGGGGGTCTTTTAGTCCATGACTTTTTCGCGCATCGCCGGTACTGGCAGTTATCTGCCGCCGAAGATTTTGACCAATGACGACTTGAGCAAGATCGTCGATACCAGCGATGAATGGATTCGCGAGCGCAGTGGTATCCGCGAGCGGCATGTGGTGGTGGCCGGCGAGACCACCAGTACCTTGGCCGTGGCAGCCGCCCAGCGTGCGCTGGCAGCGGCCGGCGTCAATGCCAGTGAAATTGAACTGCTGATCGTCGGTACGACAACACCGGATTTGATCTTCCCGTCCACCGCCTGTCTGGTGCAAAACCTGTTGGGCGCCAACGGCTGCGCGGCGTTTGATGTCAATGCTGCCTGCTCCGGGTTTATTTATGCGTTGTCGATTGCGGACCAGTTTATTCGCAGTGGCACGGTGAAGACCGCGCTGGTGATCGGCGCCGAAACGCTGACCCGGATGACCGATTGGACGGACCGCGCCACTTGCGTGCTGTTTGGTGATGGGGCCGGCGCCGTGGTCCTGAAAGCGGATGCAGAAGCCGGGATTTTGTCCACCCATTTGCATGCCGATGGGGCTTATCGGCATTTGCTGCACAACCCGGTCGGGGTGTCGGTAGGCTTCAAGGAAAACGAGAAAAATGCCGGCGTGCGGGTGATGATGGCGGGCAGCGAAACCTTCAAGGTCGCGGTCAAGACGCTCGATAGCGTGGTCACCGAAACGCTCAACGCCAATGCGCTCGACCGGTCGGCGATCGACTGGCTGATCCCGCACCAGGCCAATTTGCGTATCATCGAAGCGACCGCGCGGCGGCTGTCGATGCCGATGGAAAAAGTGATCGTCACCGTGGATCGCCATGGCAACACCTCGTCGGCATCGGTGCCGATGGCGCTGGACGAGGGCGTGCGCAGCGGCAAAATCAAGCGCGGTGAACTGCTGTTGATGGAAGCCTTTGGTGGCGGTTTCACCTGGGGCTCAGCGCTGATCCGGTTCTAATGGAGCCGTACTCCTTTCGCGGACGGCGCAGAGCCCCGTGGCCGCCCAGCCGAACCACCACCGGTAGCAATCGCCCGACCCCGGTCGGGGCGATGCGCAGAAGAGTGCCATGACCCCTCGTGCCAACCAACTCGCCTTTGTTTTTCCCGGTCAGGGCTCGCAGTCGCTCGGCATGTTGGCCGAACTGGCGATGGGCTATCCGAGCGTGCAGCGCACCTTTGAGCAGGCATCGGCGGGCTGCGGCCTCGACCTGTGGGCCATTTCCCAGCACGGCCCGAAGGCAGAACTGGATCGCACCGAGATCACCCAGCCGGCCTTGCTGGCTGCTGCCGTTGCGGTTTGGCAGATTTGGGTGGATAGCGGCCGCGCCTTGCCGGTGCGGCTGGCCGGCCACAGTCTGGGGGAATATTCCGCCTTGGTCTGTGCCGGCGCGTTGACCCTGGCCGATGCAGCCGCCTTGGTGCGCGAGCGCGGTCGTCTGATGCAGGCGGCGGTGGCGCCGGGGCAAGGGGCGATGGCGGCGGTGTTGGGGGCCAAAGATGAGGTCATCGCGCAGGCCTGTCTCGATGCAGCGGGCGATCAAGTGGTGGCCGCAGCCAATTTCAACAGCCCGGGTCAGACGGTCATTTCCGGTACTGCCGCAGCGGTGGCGCGAGCGATCACGCTACTCACCGAACGCGGCGTCCGCAAAGTGATCCCGTTGCCGGTGT
>PEUI01000228.1:8543-13664 GCA_002785585.1 Lysobacterales bacterium CG02_land_8_20_14_3_00_62_12 | reverse complement strand
TGTTTGCTGATGCGCACTGCCGCCGATGCCCTGCGCGAGCGCATGCTGGGCCTGCATTGGTCGCTGCCGCAGATTCCGGTTATTCAGAACGCGGACGCGCGCGCCAATGCCTCGATTTCGGGAATTCAGGATGCATTGGCGCGCCAGCTTTATCTGCCGGTGCGCTGGATCGAATGCGTGCAGGCGCTGACCCAGGTCGGCATCACCCGGATCGGTGAATGTGGTCCGGGCGAAGTATTGACCGGCCTGTGCAAGCGCATCGACCGCAGTCTGGATGCGCGCGCCCTGGCGACGCCCGCAGAACTTGCCACCGCGATCACCGACTGGAGCTGAGCCATGAACCCTTCCCTTGCTGGCGAAATTGCCTTGGTCACCGGCGCCAGTCGCGGCATCGGCGCGGCGATTGCGCTTCGGCTCGCCGAAGCCGGTGCCAGCGTTATCGGCACCGCCACCAGTCCGAGCGGTGCCGATGCCATCAGCGCGCAACTGGCCGTGTTCGGCGGTGCCGGACGCGTGCTCGATGTTGCCGACAGTGCCTCGGTGACGGCGGCGATCGAAGGCATCAACAAAGATTTCGGCGCCATCAGCATTCTGGTCAACAATGCTGGAATCACCCGCGATGGCCTGCTGTTGCGGATGAAAGATGAAGACTGGGAAACCGTCATCAACACCGACTTGAGTTCGACCTTCCGCACCAGCAAAGCGGTGCTGCGCAACATGATGAAGGCACGCAAAGGCCGCATCATCAGCATTGCGTCGGTCATTGGGGTCACCGGCAATGCCGGCCAGTGCAACTATGCCGCGGCCAAAGCTGGGTTGATCGGCTTTTCCAAATCGTTGGCGCGCGAAGTGGGCAGTCGCGGCATTACCGTGAACGTGGTGGCACCGGGTTTCATTGCTACCGACATGACCGAAAAGCTGCCCGCCGAATACCAACAAAAAATGCTGGCCTCGATCGCTCTGGAGCGTTTCGGTTCGGTCGCCGACATTGCCAACGCGGTGTGCTTTCTGGCGTCGCCGCAGGCGGCCTATATCACCGGTGAAACCCTGCACGTCAATGGCGGCATGAACATGGTTTGAGCGGTTCTGCATCGGCACGGGCGGTGTCGACACAAACGGCTGTTTGACAACGATTTTGCCTGCGCTCGGGATTGCCCTACAATGCCCGTCCGTTTTTTGTCCCCGGCTCGCACCGGGTTTTTTCTGTCCAGAGGATTGCAAGCAATGAGCAGCATCGAAGAGCGCGTCAAGAAGATCGTCGTAGAACGCCTGGGTGTCAAAGAAGAAGAAGTCACCGCGAACGCTTCGTTCGTCGACGACCTGGGCGCGGACTCGCTCGATACCGTTGAGTTGGTGATGGCGCTGGAAGAAGAGTTTGAATGCGAGATCCCGGACGAAGACGCCGAGAAAATCACCAGCGTGCAGATGGCGATCGACTACGTCAAATCGCACTCCAAGGTTTGATTGCTGCTGATTGGGTGAGCAACTGCGCCCACCGGGCGCAGTTCGCGTTTTGGTGGCGGCAAAGTAGCCGCAACGGTAGCGTCGGTCCTGCATTTTGTTGGAGTGAACCATGAGCAAGCGTCGCGTTGTAATCACCGGCATGGGCATCGTGTCGCCGGTCGGCAATGACCTGAACACTGCTTGGAACAATATCTGCAACGGTGTTTCCGGGGTCGCGCCGATCACCAGTTTTGATGTCAGCGCCTACGCTACCCGAATCGCCGGCGAGGTCCGCGATTTTGATTTGACGCGTTGGGTCAACGCCAAAGACGCGCGCCGCATGGATAGTTTTATTCACTACGGCATCGCCGCGTCGTTCATGGCGATAGACGACTCCGGCCTGGTCATCAACGACGCCAATGCCGATCGCATCGGTGCCCTGATCGGCTCCGGTATTGGAGGACTGCACGGCATCGAGAAAACCGCGATCACCCTGCACGAAGGCGGCCCGCGCAAGGTCTCGCCGTTCTACGTGCCATCGACGATTATCAACATGTTGCCCGGGCAATTGAGCATACTCAAAGGCATTCGCGGGCCGAACTTTGCTGCGGTTTCCGCCTGCGCCACCGCCAACCACAGCATCGGCATGGCGATGCGGCTGATTCAATACGGCGACGCCGATGTAATGATCGTCGGCGGCGCCGAATACGGCACGTCGCCAACCGCGGTCGCAGGCTTTTGTTCGATGAAAGCGATGAGCGTGCGCAATGACCAACCGAGCCGCGCCAGTCGCCCCTGGGATCGCGACCGTGATGGTTTCGTGCTCGGCTCTGGCGCCGGCATTCTGGTGATCGAGGAATACGCCCATGCCTGCGCTCGCGGCGCCCGGATCTACGCCGAGCTGGCCGGTTTTGGTGCCAGCGCGGATGCCTACCATATGACCGCGCCGAGCGAATCCGGCGAAGGCCCGGCGCGCTGCCTGTTGTCTGCCCTGCGCGATGCCGAGACCCATCCCGATCAGGTCGAATACCTCAATGCCCACGGCACCTCAACGCCACTCGGCGATCTGGCCGAGACCAATGCGTTGAAGTTGGCTTTCGGCGCACACGCCTATCGCACCATGGTCAGCTCGACCAAATCGATGACCGGCCATTTGCTCGGCGCCGCTGGGGGCGTCGAGGCGATCTTCTCGGCGTTGGCGATCCATCATGGGGTGATTCCACCGACCATCAATCTGGAAAACCCGGGCATCGGTTGTGACCTGGATTACGTGCCGAACACCGCGCGCCAGCGCGCGATCCGGGTTGCCGTATCCAATGGATTCGGCTTCGGCGGCACCAATTCCAGCTTGGTACTGCGCAAAATCTAGCCGCGCCGTGGGGCTATGCCGAGGGCGGCTGGATGGCGCTGAAGTCGAGCATGGCCGCGCGCCCCGGCAGATGCAGCAGGCTCAGCTGTGGCGGTGACTCGGCGATTACCCGGCCGCCCTTAATCACCCAGCGGCGGTTGGCCTTGAGCCGGATTGCCTCGAAGCAGTCGGCGGCCTGCAAGATCACCATGTCGGCTCGACAACCCGGCGCCAGCCCGTAATCCGGCAAGTGCAGGATTTGCGCCGCGTTGCTGGTGATCGCCTGGTAGCACTGGCCGATGGCAGATTCGGAGGTCATTTGCGCCACATGCACGGCCATGTGCGCCACTTCCAGCATATCGGCCGAGCCAAACGCGTACCACGGGTCCATCACACAGTCGTGGCCGAAGGCGACATTGACGCCGGCGGCCAGCAGTTCGGGCACGCGGGTCATGCCACGGCGTTTGGGATAGCTGTCGTGGCGGCCCTGCAGGGTGATGTTGATCAGCGGATTGGCAATGGCGGCGACGCCGCTGTCGGCGATCAGCGGCAACAACTTGGAGACATAGTAGTTGTCCATCGAGTGCATCGAGGTTAGATGCGAACCGGTGACGCGGCCTTCGAGATGCAGCCGCTTGGTCTCTGCGGCCAGGGTTTCGATATGCCGCGACAGCGGGTCATCGGTCTCGTCGCAATGCATGTCCACCAGCAGGCCGCGATCAGCGGCGATCTCGCAAAGTCGGCGCACCGAGGCCGCGCCCGCCGCCATGCTGCGTTCGAAATGGGGAATGCCGCCGACCACCTCCACGCCCAGATCGAGCGCCCGCAACAGGTTCTGCTCGGCCGTCGGCGAGCGATAAAAACCATCTTGCGGAAACGCCACCAGTTGCAGATCGAGATAGGGCGCAACGCGTTTTTTGACCGTCAGCAAAGCCTGCACCGCCAGCAGACGGTCATCGCAGATATCGACGTGGCTGCGAATCGCCAGCAGACCACGGGCCACCGCCAGATCGCAATAGCGCAACGCGCGCTCGATGATCGCGTCGCTGGTCAGGGTCGGCTTGAGTTCGCCCCAGAGGGCAATGCCTTCGAGCAAAGTGCCCGACTGATTGCGCCGTGGCAACCCCAAGGTCAGCGTCGCGTCGAGGTGAAAATGCGCATCGACAAAGGCGGGACTGAGCAATTGACCAGTGGCGTCGATTTCGGTGGGCGCGGTGGCCGCCAACCGTGGTTCGACCGCGACGATGTGCGCGCCAACGACGCCGATGTCGAGGTCTTTGCGGCCATCCGGCAGATGGGCGTTGCGGATAATCAGGTCCATAAGTTCCAGAGAACAGCGTACAGAAGTAGGGCGGATAAGCGCAGCGCATCCGCCGTTGCCTCAGCCGACGACAGCGTACCCAAGTTCGGCGGAATCGAACAGCGATTCACACTCGGTGCGCACCAAGTGGTTAAATGGCCGCTTCCTCCGTGTTCATTCGAGTCGCCATCATGAGTTCATCTGCCACCATCCCGCATTTCATCAACGGCCAGCGCATTTTCCCTGCCAATGGCGACAGCCAACCCGTGTTTAACCCGGCCACTGGGCAGCCTTCGGGGCGGGTCGCGCTGGCCGATGCCGCTTTGGTCGAGCAAGCGGTGGCGGCGGCAAGTGCCGCGTTCCCGGCGTGGGCGGCGACCCCACCGATTCGGCGCGCGCGGGTATTGTTCAAGTTTCGCGACCTGGTGGACGCCAACGCCGACCGGCTCGCTGACGTGCTCACGGCGGAGCACGGCAAGACCCATAGCGATGCCCTCGGTGAAGTCAGCCGTGGGCTGGAGGTGATCGAGTTTGCCTGCGGTATTCCGCAATTGCTGAAGGGTGAGTTCACCGATAACGTCGGCACCGGCATTGATGTTTGTTCGCTGCGGCAGCCGCTCGGCGTGGTCGCCGGTATCACCCCGTTCAATTTCCCGGCGATGGTGCCGATGTGGATGTTTCCGATCGCCATTGCCGTCGGCAACACCTTTGTCTTGAAGCCGTCTGAACGTGATCCGTCGGCGTCGCTGCTGTTGGCCGAATGGTTCAAGCAGGCCGGTCTGCCGGACGGCGTTTTCAATGTGGTGCAAGGCGACAAACGCGCGGTCGATGCCTTGCTGGCACACCCGGAAGTGCGCGCGCTCAGTTTTGTCGGCTCGACGGCGATCGCCAAGTACATCTATGAAACGGGTGCCCATTACGGCAAGCGCGTGCAGGCGCTGGGCGGTGCCAAGAACCACATGCTGGTGATGCCGGATGCCGATCTCGAACAAACCGCCGATGCCTTGATGGGCGCCGGTTACGGCTCGGC
>PEUI01000228.1:390-8487 GCA_002785585.1 Lysobacterales bacterium CG02_land_8_20_14_3_00_62_12 | reverse complement strand
CCGATGCCTTGGTCGCCAAGCTGGCACCCAGAGTACGTGCGCTGAAAATTGGCGATGGCGCCAGCGCCGGCATGGACATGGGGCCGCTGATTACCAGTCAGCACCGCGAGCGGGTCAAAGGCTACGTTGATCTGGGTGTGCAAGAGGGCGCCGAGCTGGTGGTCGACGGCCGTGGCTTCAGCCTGGCAGGTCACCAGGCTGGTTATTTTTTCGGTGGGTGCCTGTTTGATCGGGTCACGCCAGCCATGCGCATCTACCGCGAAGAAATTTTCGGGCCGGTGCTGTGTGTGGTCCGCGTGGCGAGTTACGAAGCCGCGCTGAAGCTGATCAATAGCCACGAGTACGGCAATGGCACGGCGATCTATACCCGCGATGGCGATGCCGCACGCGACTTCGTGCAGCGCGTGCAGGTCGGTATGGTCGGGGTCAATGTGCCGATCCCGGTGCCGGCCGCGTTCCATAGTTTCGGTGGCTGGAAAGCCTCGCTGTTCGGCGACCTGCACATCTATGGCCCCGACGGCGTGCGTTTCTACACCAAGCTCAAGGCAGTCACTTCGCGTTGGCCAACCAGCATCCGCGCCGGTGCTCAATTCGTCATGCCGACCGGCGGCTAGCCGCGCACAACGCAGGAGCGACGCCTGCGTCGCGAATGTCGGAATCCCTCGTGCGGAAGAACTGCATGCACGATTTGATGAGGCAGGGCAGGGGCGCTGGGTTGCTGTTCTCTGCCCTACGCGATCTCATGACCTCGATCCCATTGTTTCGAGGCAAAGACCGACAGGCTGCTAGGCCGCAATCTTCGACACCACTACCGAGGCCCGTCGTCCTAACGCGGCCAGCGCTGCTTCCATCTGGGCGAGGGTGGACTCATGGTCGAGATTGAGGATTCGGCGCACCTGCCGTCCATCGATACCCAGCCGTGCGGCCAACTGTGTTTGCGTTGTGGCGGACTGCCGCATCGCCGCGTGGATGGCGAACTTGAAGGCCACCCGTGTTGGCAAAGCAACTACCAACTGATCGCGCATCGGCTTGGACGCACGTGGCAAAGCACGGCCTTCATCGACATAACCCGACAATGCCACCAACAGGGCATCTGCGGCCTGCGCCAGCGCTGCTTCAACCGAGCTTGCCGCTGTAATCGCCTCCGGCACATCAGCAAAACGCACGCCAACCTGACCACCGGCATAGTGTTTAAGCATCACTGGGTAAACCAAGCTCATCGGTGCAACTCCCTCAGTCGGGTGCCAAGCTGCTTGCAAATGTCGTCAAAAAAATCCGGGTGAAAATCGGTGTCACCATGGCTTGGGACAGTCGCCTTTCGACCGTGCAGCGTAACCAACACATGCCCGCCCTTGCCGCGACCCTTGTCGATTGTCGCGCCTGCAGCGTTGAGAAGCCTCAGGAACTGGCGCGCTTTCATGGATCGAAATCTAGGACATAAGTGTCCTCTGGTCAAGGCCGGATGCGGTTGTCAATCGCGTGCATTCGGAATCATTGCAGTTGGCCGCGAAACGTGGACCTACGTGCTTCGCTTGACAGCGGCGACTAAATGGCGACTCCTGTGCCCTCGATCAAAACGCAAATACCTCCATCGCCACCGCTCGCGTTGGCGGGCGTTGGCCGTGCAGCATCAGTCGGATACTTTCGGCGGCTTCTGCATCAAAGGTTTTCTCGCCGCATTGCACGCACACGGTTGCCGGAACGTGTTCGACCAGGACATAGCGCGCATCGACATGGAACACTTCATCCACTTCCGCGCGACGGAACTCACGACCGCCGCAGACCTCGCACTTGGCCATGGCTATTTCCTCCTTTCCACAAAATCGATCCAATTTGCCGGATCGGGCTCATACAGCGTAACGATTTTCAGCCGTGGCTGATCGGCCGGTCAAGCCTTATCGGAACAACGCCGGAACAACGGTGGCGCAACGCGTTCTCGGTAGGGTGCGGCACTGCAACATTGGGCGATCTCAACTTTGACGCGATGTGGCGGCCGATTCACAGCCGTGAATTACGCCAGACGCGGCGACGGTTCGTGTGCCCAGCGCTCGCTGTGTCCAGCGAGTCACCGGCTGCGCCGCGCCTGCACTGCGACGGGAGTGGTGTCGGATCAGTGCTGCCGACGACGGGTTCACACTGTCGAAACTTCTGGTGGTTCGAGGCCATTCCGAATGGCTGATGCTGCAAGACTTTGGGGTTGCAGACGGCGGTCGGCGATGCGGTATTCGACGCAATGGGCTGCGCTTATTGCGCCTTAGTAACCCCGGATTGCGCTGCGCCGCATCCGGGCTACTCGCAGGGGTGCAACATTACCGCGACACGCCACATTCGCGCCGCAAGCATCGCTCCTACGAGAGCCGGTTACGGCCACCAGCGTTGGTCGATTTCACCGCCCACGATCACAAGCGTTCGAAGATGCCCGCAGCGCCCATGCCGGTGCCGATGCACATGGTGACCATGCCGTACTTCATTTGGCGGCGCCGTAGCGCGTGGACGACGGTGGCAACGCGGATGGCGCCGGTGGCACCGAGTGGATGGCCCAACGCGATCGCACCGCCGAGTGGGTTGACCTTGCTGGCATCGAGCCCGAGGTCATTGATCACCGCCAGCGATTGCGCGGCAAAGGCCTCGTTCAATTCGATCCAGTCGAGGTCATTCTGTGAGATACCGGCGCGTTTGCAGGCCTTGGGGATGGCGGCAATCGGGCCGATGCCCATCAGTTCGGGCTTGACCCCGGCGACGGCGAATGAAACGAATCGCGCCAGTGGGGTCAGGCCATAATCCTTGATCGCTTGTTCGCTGGCGAGCAGTACCGCACCGGCGCCGTCGGACATTTGCGAACTGTTGCCGGCAGTAACGCTGCCGCCTTGGCGGAAAATGGTTTTCAGGCCGGTCAAGCCTTCGATCGAGGCATCGCGGCGCGGGCCTTCGTCGTTCTGCAGCGACTTCTGGTTCGACACGATCAGGCGGCTATTCAAATCCGGTGTGTGGTCGTCCAACGGGAACGGCAGGATCTCGTCTTTGAACTCGCCCGAGTCGATCGCCTTGATCGCTTTCTGGTGGCTGCGCAGCGAAAACTGATCCTGGGCGTCGCGGGTGATTTTCCATTGTTCGGCCACTTTCTCGGCGGTGATGCCCATGCCATAAGCGATACCGATGTTTTCGTCCTTGAACACATCCGGGTTCATCGCGATTTTGTGGCCCATCATCGGGATCATGCTCATGCTCTCGGTGCCAGCGCCAATCATCAGGTCGGCGTCGCCCATGCGGATGCGGTCGGCGGCCAGGGCCACCGCTTGCACGCCCGACGAGCAGAAACGGTTGATCGTCATCGCTGCCGTGCTGATCGGCAGGCCCGCCATCAGCGCGGCGATGCGCGCGATGTTCATGCCTTGCTCGGCCTCGGGCATGGCGCAGCCGACGATGACATCATCAATACGCGTCTGATCGATCTGGGGAAACGGCGCCAGGATGCCGCGCAAGCAGTGCGCCAACAAATCATCCGGACGGGTGTTGCGGAACATGCCGCGGGGGGCTTTACCGACCGGGGTGCGCTGGGCGGCGACGATGTAGCAATCTTGGATGGTGCGGGACATGGTTCGAACCTCGCAATGGGTTTGGGAATGGGGCCGATCAAGGGCTTTCGGGTTGCTGCGGGTCCGGGCTCAATTGCGCAAAGGTTTGCCGGTCTTCAGCGTATGCAAGATGCGCTCCTGGGTCTTTGGCATCTGCGCCAGCGCAACGAAGTGCTTGCGTTCCAGGTCCAGAAACCATTGCTCATCGACCAGTGAACCGCGTTCGATCTCGCCGCCGCACAAGGTGTCGGCAATACGCGAAGACACTGCCATATCGTGCGCCGAGATGAACCGCCCCTCCAGCATGTTGACCAGCAGCATTTTCAAGGTCGCGGTGCCGGTATCACCCGCCACCGGCAAGGCGCGCGGCGACAGCGGTGGCCGGTAGCCGGTCTCGGCCAGCGCGCGCGCTTCCGACTTGGCGACGTAGAGCAGTTCGTGCGGATTGAACACCACCACATCGGTGGCGCGCAGCAGGCCGAGTTCTTTGGCTTCGAGCGCGCTGCCGGAAACGGTGCCCATGGCCACGGTCTGAAACATGCGTTGCAGGAACGGGAACGGATCGCCGCCTTCGGCTTTGGCGATGGCACGTAGCGCGATCTCCTTCAGACCACCACCGGCCGGCAGCAGGCCGACACCGGCCTCGACCAGGCCGACGTAACTTTCCAGCGCCGCCACCGTGCGCGCCGAATGCATCTGAAACTCGCAACCGCCGCCGAGGGTCAGCCCGCGAATGGCCGAAACCACCGGTACCAGCGAATACTTGATGCGCATCGAGGTTTGTTGGAAGCGATCCACCATCGCTGAAAACTCGTCGAGCTTGCCGGCTTGCAGTGCCGCCATCGCCCCGGATAGATCGGCGCCAGCGCTGAAGTTGTCACCGGCCTGCCAGATCACCATGGCCTTGAAGTTGCGCTCGGCCTCGTCGACGGCGCGGTGAATGCCATCGAGTACGCCGCCATTGACGGTGTTCATTTTGGTCTTGAACGAGACCAGGGCGATGCCATCGTTTTGGTGCCAGCAGCGCAGCTCCGGTGTCTCGAATACGGTTTCGCCCGGGTGCGGCAGTTCGCCCAACAACGGATCGGGGAACAGTTGCCGCTGATACACCGGCAACCGCGAACGTGAGCGGAAGGTGTGGTCGCGCGGCGCGTAAGAGCCATGCGCGGCATGCACGCCAGCGCGGGTTGGATCGGTGGCCCAAGCGGGCAGGGCGGCCTCGGCCATGGTTTCACCGGCTTCGATGGCACTGGCGATGGCGCTGGCAATGATTTTCCAACCGGCCGCCTGCCAAGTCTCGAATGGGCCCGCGCTCCAGCCATAGCCCCAGCGAATGGCGAAATCGACATCGCGGGCGTTGTCGGCAATTTCTTCCAGATGGTAGGCGGTGTAATGGAACAGATCGCGGAAACAAGCCCACAAAAACTGTGCTTGCGGATCGGTGGATTGGCGCAGCGCGGCCAATTTCTCGGCCGGATTCTTGATCTTTAACATCGCCTCGATTTCCGGCGCGACCTTGCCGGTTTGCGGCTTGTAGCCGCCGCTGGCCAGATCCAGTACCAGAATATCGTTGCCGACCTTTTTGTAGATGCCGGCCTTGGCCTTCTGGCCGAGCGCGCCCTGCTCGATCAATCGCGTCAGCCAATCCGGAGCGACGAAAAACTCGCGCCATGGGTCATTCGGCAGGGTGTCGGCCATGGTCTTGATGACGTGCGCCATGGTATCCAGGCCCACCACGTCGGCGGTGCGATAGGTCGCGCTCTTCGGGCGACCGATGGCGGGGCCGGTGAGCGCATCGACCACGTCAAAACTCAAACCAAATCGCTTGGTGTGGTGCATCGTACACAGCATCGAAAATACGCCGATGCGATTGCCGATGAAGTTGGGCGTGTCCTTGGCCCGGACCACGCCTTTGCCAAGCACGCTGGTGAGAAAGTTTTCCAGACCTTCGAGAATCGCCGGCGCGGTATGCAGGGTCGGGATCAGTTCGACCAAGTGCATGTAGCGCGGTGGATTGAAAAAATGCACGCCGCAAAAACGCGCATGGCGACTGGCCGGCAGCGCATCGGCCAGGCCATTGATGCTGAGCCCTGAGGTATTGCTGGCGAGCACGGCATCGTCTTTCAGATGCGGCGCAATCTTCAGGTACAGGTCGCGCTTCCAGTCGGTGCGCTCGGCAATCGCCTCGATCACCAGATCGCAATGTTTGAGCAGTGGCAGGTGCTGATCGTAGTTGGCCGCCTGGATCTCGGCGCCGCGACCCTTGGTCGCCAGCGGGCTCGGTCTCAATTTGCCGAGGTTGGCGATCGCCTTGGTGACGATGCCGTTCGGATCACCGTCTTTGGCGGCGAGATCGAACAGGATCACTTCAACATTGGCATTGGCCAGATGGGCCGCGATCTGCGCGCCCATGACACCCGCGCCCAGCACGGCGGCACGGCGGATTAACAGGTTGGACTCGCTCATGGAAGGATTCCTTGTGATGGGGTGAAGGGATGGGAATGGCGGTCGCGCAGTGCTACCGGCGGCGATTGTGGGTGGCTGATTCAAGGAGCGCGCAGGCCGGCGGCGGCAAACCGGACGAATTGCGCAGCGGCGTTCTTGCGGTGCTGTTCTTCGCTGATCGCCGTGGGTTTCTTGATCATGCCGAAATCGCTCATCGTGTAGGTCAGTGCCCCACTGATGAAGTCCAGCCGCCAATACAAGTCTTCTTTGGCCAAATGCGGCAACAACTGCAAAAACGCCTTGGCGAATTCCTTCAAGACGTGGCCATAGTTGTCGGAGACAAACCGGCGCAATTTCTGATCCTGCTCGGCAAACGCGCGCGCCAGCAGACGCACAAAACTTTGGCCGCCGCCGCGATCTTGAGCCAGCGTCAGCGCTGGCGACACAAACGCATCCAGAATGGTCTCCAGCGTCACCGCGCCGTTGCGCTGCACTTGCTCCAGCGCCTTGACGCGCTGCGCGGTCAGATCATCCAGGCGACGCTTGAATAACTCATTGATCAGGTTTTCTTTCGAGCCGAAGTGGTAGTTGACCGCCGCCAGATTGACGTTGGCGGTGGCCGTCACCTGGCGCAGCGAAGCGCCGGCAAAGCCGGATTTGGCGAACAAATCTTCGGCCGCACTCAAAATGCGGTCTTTGGTGGAGAACGGTTGGCTAATCAAGGGGCTACCGCAGGGTCAGGGGAGGCATCGGCGACCGGCCAAGGCAAATTGCCAGCGCGGCCGGTCAAATCGTATGAAACAAGTGTTTGAATGCTACTCCGGCTGGCGGCGGCTGGTCAATGCGGGCGAATGCGTCCAGGTGGCTGCGCGCTGCCTGAATCCTGGCTAACCTCCCGCAGGGCAGCCGCAAGATTGGCGCGCTGATCTTGGTCATCTGCGCACTCACACCAAGGCGGGCAGTGATGCACAAGCACAAGTTCATGCAGTGGGCGTTGGTCGCGACGATCACGCTGTTTGGTGGTGCACTGGCGCAGGCTCGGCCGACTGCGGCGGCGCCGGCCGGGTTGGAAAAGGCTACGTTTGCTGGCGGCTGCTTCTGGTGCATGGAACAACCGTTCCGCGGATTGGCCGGGGTAAAGTCGGTGCTCTCGGGCTACACCGGTGGCGCCACCGATGCGCCCACTTACGCAGACGTTTCGGCGGGGGGCACGGGCCACGCCGAGTCGGTCGAGGTGGTGTTCGATCCGGCGCTGATCAGCTATCCAACCTTGTTGGGCATTTTTTGGCGCAACATTGACCCGACCGTCAAGGATCGGCAGTTTTGCGATGTCGGCAACCAGTATCGGACGGCGATCTTCGTGCATTCGAAGGCGCAACGGCAGGCGGCGGATGCTTCGCTAGCGGCGCTGCGCGCCCATCGCCGATTCCAGGGCCAGCCTTTGTATACCGAGATCGTCGTTGCCGGTCCGTTCTACGCGGCCGAGGAATATCATCAGGACTACGCGCGCAAGAATCCATCGCGCTACAAGTATTATCGCTGGAGTTGCGGCCGTGATGCGCGCCTGGAAGCGGTCTGGGGCATGAAGCCTGCGCATGCAGACTAACTAAACTGGAGACAAGCTTCATGAAACGCAGACAAGTGATTTTTGGGGGTGCCGGCGTGCTCGGCGTGGGAGTGCTATCGATGAACCTGTTACGCAAGACGGCGGCGGCCGAGCCTGATACGCACTTCGAAATCGAACATACCGAAGCCGAGTGGCGCGCCCGGCTCACCCCGGCGCAGTATCGCGTGCTGCGCGATCACGCCACCGAGCGCGCTGGCAGCAGCCCGCTCGATCACGAGCGGCGCAAAGGCGTTTTTCACTGCGCTGGTTGCGACCTGCCGCTGTATGCATCGGAGAAAAAGTTTGACTCTGGGACCGGCTGGCCGAGCTTCTTCGAGCCGCTGCCGAACGCCATCGCCACCAGTGTTGACCGCAGTTTTTTCAGTACCCGCACCGAGGTGCACTGCCGTCGCTGTGGTGGGCATTTGGGTCACGTCTTCGACGATGGCCCGGCGCCCACCGGTTTGCGCT
>PEUI01000228.1:159-371 GCA_002785585.1 Lysobacterales bacterium CG02_land_8_20_14_3_00_62_12 | reverse complement strand
CCGCCTGCGTCGTTGCACAAAGCGTCACATAGTCCGACTATGCTCCACTTTGTGCGCCTTGCAGGCGAACGAAAGTCCTGCGGAATCTGCGCAAGTTATTTCTGCGCAACGCCTAAGACCACGGTGGCCGGTCGCGAGGATGCGGCACCGCGCAGTTGATCCAGGCCAGCGATGGTTTTCACCAATGGTCGGAATCCTTATGATCGGCAATT
>PEUI01000228.1:0-147 GCA_002785585.1 Lysobacterales bacterium CG02_land_8_20_14_3_00_62_12 | reverse complement strand
CGCCGTGCAGGATGCGATTGCTGCTGCGGTGGTTGCTGCGTGATACCGCGGCCCGGATGAAAGTAGCCATTTCTCTCCCGGACCCCGTATTCAAGGCGGCGGAGCAGCTTGCTCGCCACCTGAACAAGCCCCGCAGTCGCTTGTATG
>PEUI01000359.1 GCA_002785585.1 Lysobacterales bacterium CG02_land_8_20_14_3_00_62_12 | reverse complement strand
CCTAAGGAATTGTTAGGCCGAATGCTAGCGCAAGCGAAGCTCACGGCAGACGCGGCCTGGAACTAGCGCTCTTTGACAGCACTAGGACCTCCTGGAACCCAGTCTCGGAGTCTTCCACGAATGAGCTGCAGATCACATCCAAGTCATGCGCCAAATGTCGGAAGCCATCGAGCGGATCGTCGGAGAAGCCCGGATACTGGCTTCGGACGGTGCGGCTTGCAGCGATGCGCACGAAATCCTGGTGAGAGATCGATTCATCCCGAAGGGGGTACGTAACAAGGCCCAAGGAGTACCTGAAGTGGACCTCCAATCTGCGGTCGCCGCGGACGTAGCTGCCGGACGCAAAAGGACCGCCCGAGCCGCTACCCGATGCGCCAGTTCGCCACGAGAACCCAAACGGTTCCAGAAAAGGCGCGAGGATTGTGCGGCCCTCTTCTAAGATGCTTGACGGAGTGGATTGCATGGCTCTCGGCCTAACGCCTGAGTTAAGCCGCGCCGAAGGCGTCGGCTTGGACGAAATGTTAGCGGGCAGTGGTTGCGTCATACGCCTGCCGCACTTGGTCTACAGCCGCCTTGGGTCCCGCGACAGTGAGGCCGATGTACGTTTCAGCCGTGACTGTAACCCGACCTTTGGGGAGGTCAACTGTCCACTCCGAAATTTCTTGGGAGCCAGCTACGCCCCAGGTTGACTCTGGCGGAGCGGCGCCAAGAGCACGCAGAGCCAGGCCGAGCCGCGCGAACACCAGCTCGTCGTGTTCTTCGCCAACACGCCACTCTGCTGCTTCCATGCCCGCTAACTACAAGTCGGTTTCAAATCGCCACCTATTTCTGCAACCTATCCCGGCTTTGCGATGTGGGTGGTAGGAAAAATCTTACTTGAATCATGGTGTTGATCCGATGTTGCCGTCTATCCCCGCAGCCTATCCTTGGCATCTATCTGGATTGAGGCGTGGGCGAATGAGACCTTTGCGAGGCATCGACACCTTGGCGAGCCTAGTCGGCCCGGCAACACTTGGCAATAGCGCTGAACGCCATGCCGGAAGCGGCGCGGACCCGCGTTCCAATCGCGTGCATGCAAACGCAGATACGACGGCGGCGCGTAGTGGTTACCTTGCTGGCGAACCCCCGAGGCCGCCATTGGCGACGGGTGTTGAGATCAACGCTGATACAAAGCCGCCGCGCTTGCTGGATCAAGTACGTGCCCGCATGCGGCGGCTGGGCCTGGCGATTCGCTCGGAAGAAGCCTATGTCGGCTGGATCCGACGCTATATTCTGGCCAACGGCAAACGTCATCCGCAGGAATTGGGTGCGCATGAGCTTGAAGCGTTTTTGACCGACTTGGCGGTGCGCGGTCAGGTGGCGGCTTCCACGCAGAATCAGGCCTTGTCGGCCTTGCTGTTTTTGTATCGCGAGGTATTGGGGAAAGAGTTGCCGTGGCTGGATAACATTCGCCGCGCCAAGCGACCGGAGCGCCTGCCGACCGTGCTCAGCCGTGAGGAGACGCGCTTGCTGTTGGGAGAATTAACGGGGGTTTGCTGGTTGCAGGCCAGTCTGTTGTATGGCTCCGGGCTGCGCTTGCTGGAATGTTTGCGGCTGCGCGTGCAAGACATTGATTTTACCCGTCGCGAGGTCATGGTGCGCCATGGCAAAGGCGGCAAGGATCGCCGCACGATGTTGCCAACCAGCCTGGAAGCGCCATTGCGTGGGCAGATGGCCGAGGCGCAGCGCTTGCATGAACGTGATCTGGAACTGGGCTTCGGCGCGGTGTGGTTGCCGGATGCCTTGGCGCGCAAGTACCCGAATGCGCCGCGCGAGTGGGCGTGGCAATATGTTTTTCCAGCCAGTCAGCGCAGCATCGACCCGCGTTCCGGGATCGAGCGCCGCCATCATCTGGATGAGTCGGTGTTGCAGCGCGCGGTAAAAGCTGCGGCGCGGCGCACGGGCCTTGGCAAACCGGCGACTTGCCACACGCTGCGGCATTCGTTTGCCACGCACTTGCTGGAGGGTTCAAACAGTTCACTTGAAACCTATCCATAACTGACTTATACTATCCATTATGGATAGATATGTAGCGATAGGTGAAGCCTCTGAAGCA
>PEUI01000101.1:3746-13088 GCA_002785585.1 Lysobacterales bacterium CG02_land_8_20_14_3_00_62_12 | reverse complement strand
TCGATGCCCAATTGCGTCTGTTGCAACAGCGGCTGATCGCTGGCCAGCGTTGCTTCGGCGGCATCGCCGAAGTCACTGAGCAGGCAGAAGTACAGGTGTTCGTCCTGATTACCCAGAAATCGCACTTCCAGCGATTGCAACAGCTCATCGATATTTTCCGCACTCAGCAACAGGCACGGCACCACCACCAAAGTGCTCATGGTGGTCGGTATACCTTGCGAAAAATCCATGCGCGGCAAGCGTTGCGGTACCAGCAATTGTGTGGCCACCCAATTCACCAACGCCGCCGCCAGCTTGCTTGCAGCCAACGCCACCAGCATGGCCGGCAGCAGCAGGCGCCAACCGGCAAAGTGCGGCCCACTGGCCAGTGTCAGCACCGCCCACGTCGATAGCGTTGTGATGAGCGCGAGCGCGCCGAGATAGAGCGCCAACGGCGTCTGCCCCAGCCAGCGCCGGATCCGGGTCAGCGGCGGCAAGCGCGCTTCCGCCGCGCGCTCCAACTGCGGCAGTCCCTGATCGATCAGGTAGTAGCCCACATGGGCAGTGTGGGCGTTGCTGCCGACCCGATCAGCGCTGTGCTGGGCCAGGTCGATGGCGAGGCGCGCGACTTCGGCTTCGGAGCGACGACTCTGCTTGGCGATGCGGTCAACGACATGTCGGTAGCGATCACGGCTGGCGAAATCCATCGCCCGATAGCTTTTGGCGGCATCTTCGCCGAGGATGGCTTCAACGACACTCATGGTCTCCACGAATATCCGCCAGTCCATGGCGCCAAGAAACCGCAGACTGCCGATGCTGTTGCTGATCGAAACCTGGTCGGCAGCCTGTTGCTGGTTTTCCAACAGCACCACTCGCTCAATGGTCAGACTCGATTCGGCGAGATGCTGTTCAATCCAGGTCAGCGGCAACGCCAGGGCCGGACCATGTCCTTGCAGGCGACGCGCCAGTTCGGCGATAAACGGGCCGACCATCGGTGGTGCCGAGCGTGCCATGTCGGCGATCACCAGGATCAGATTTTTCGGATCGTTGGCGGCCATCTCGATCATCTGGTCGGCCCAGTTCTGGGCTTGGTTGACGTGCCTGCGGTCCGCGCTGATGCGGGCGCCGACCCGACACAGATTTTCAATCAAGGCCAGCCGCAACATGATCGGAATGGCCCAGAGCTCGCCCAGGGTGAGCGGGCTGACGGACTGATAAGCCGCCACAAACTTGAGCAGAGCCTCGGCGTCGACGCGACCGTCACCATGCGAAATCGCTTCCAGCGCCAAATCATAGACGCGGGGCAATCCGCTGGAAGGGCCGCGCGCCAATCGTGGCAATTCGCGGCTGTAGCCCTTGGGCAAATGCAGTCGAGCGGCGCGAATCTGCTCTTCGATCAAGTAGAAATTGTCGAGCAGCCACTCGCCCGCTGGGGCGATGCGCGAACGTGCAGTAACCGCTGCCGTCAGCAAATCGTAGCTGACCATCAACAGCTGCTCATTTTCATCCAGCTGTTGTAGCAGCCGGTTGCTTGGCGCGGTGTGGCTCAGTGTGTGGATTCGCGCCAGCGCCTTGCCGTGTTGTTCCATCTGGTCGGTGCTGAACAGCTCAGCGCGCAACGGCGCGCGGTGGCCGTTCGGGTGCGGCCCAAAGTGCCGCTTACGCCATTGGCGAATGAGTTTCCTGATGCCACCCGAGCGTCGCCATCGGTTCCATCGGATGTTCATCGTGATCGCCCCGACGCGCAGCCAGACCGCGCTTCACGGCGCATCGGCGCAGGCCCACAAGGTTTGGTTCCGGAGCGCTGCGCGCCGTATTCGAACATCGTCGCCTGTCCTGATTTTGACACCTGGCCGGGTTGCTGTTGACCGTTGCGGGTGACTACCGCAGCGCCGATCAACGATGGCGCTGCAAAGTCGCGATGGCTTGCTTGACGCCGCGCGTATCAGTGCGATCGCAGCGGCGTCTCAGTACACCGCTCCCAGGCCTTGGCATCTGTCCGCCAGCGCACACACTTCGCGGTTGCGGCCTCTGCGGCAGTGCCTTGGCTGGCACGTTGCGAGCCGCAGTGGCCAGTGACATGGCCGTGGCCAATCGGTTCGCCACCGCACCGACCCGGCTGATGGCGTCGCTTAGCCTTTGCCGGGGTTGGGGTCTTCCGACCCTGGCGCCGCGGTTCCTGGTCTTGGTGGGATCGGCGGAATGGAACAGGCAAAGTTATCTCCTGGAGATCACCATGAGCATCCGCATTTACAAGGTTCTGCCGCTGTTATTCATCAGCGCCTTCGCTTTCAGCATGGGCGCGTGCAACACCATGCGCGGCGTGGGAGAGGATGCCGAATCCGCTGGCAAATCCATTCAGAAAAAAGCGGACCGCCACGACGCCAAAGAGCGTCGCGAAGAGCGCCGTGAGGCTGACGGCGATGATCGTCGTTGACGCGGCGGCAGCGTGGCAATGACGCACATTTCGTTCGGCGATACCGGGTTGCTGAATGCCGAAACGACCCAGCAATGGGCGCTGATCGCCCGGTTCCTGCCGCCCGCCGACAGCAGCGCGTGGACTGCGCTGGCTAAGCCGGCAGCGACTCCTTTGCCTCCACGCCCGCAGCCGGGTGCTGGCGTACTCCCACATAATGAGGAATCCACACCATGAAGAAGTTATTGCTCCCCGTTGCCATCGTTACCGCCTTGATGCTGGTGGGCTGTGGTAAAGAGACCCCGTCGGAAACCGCAGACGATGTCGCCAACGCCCGCGCCAACGCCGTGGAAGACATCGGTGACGCCCGCGACGCTGCCAACGAAACCATCAGCCAGGCCAATGACCAAGTTGCCGCGGCACAGCAGGCCTACGTCAATTCAGACAACAAGGCGCTGAAGAAATTAACCGCGGCCGAGTCGGCGGCGATGATCAAGACCGCCAACGCGGACTTCGATGTGGCGACCACCGAAGCCGATGCCCGCTTTAGTATTGCCGAACAAAAATGTGGTGCCGTCAGCGGCGTCGATAAAGATGCCTGCCTGAGCGCTGCCAACGCCGTACTTGCCGTTGATCGGGCCACCGCCACGGCGCAACGCGATGCGGCTCTGGCACAGGCCGAGCATCACGATTAGAGCGGCGACGTTGCGGGGCTGGTGGCAGGCTGGGCGCTGAGCGCAGACCCGTAGCCGATGACTCCGTAGCCGATGACTCCGTGGTCGATGACTCCGTGGTCGGGTGGCCTCGCGCCGCGCAGCCACTCGGCTGTCGTTGGGCCAGGACCCCTCGGCACCGGCACCGATGGGAGCGCCAATCAGCCGGACGCGGGCCCGGCGTAAACGGTGATTTCTTCGCGGTCGTGGTAAAGCTGTTTGGCACGCAGGTCGAGCTCGCGACCGGTTTGTTTGCGCATGATGTCGAGGCAGAGCTGGGTTTCCTGCCAGCGCTTTTTCATCGGCAATTTCAGATTGAACAACGCGCGTTTGCAGCGGCCATCGTTGAGCCAGCTGGCGACCAGTTTGGCAACGCGGATCGGTTGCTCCACCATGTCGCAGACCAGCCAGTCCAAGGCTTTTTTCGGGACGAAGCGGAAACCGTCTTCGCGATAGTGGGTGACCAGGCCGGAATCGAGCAAGTTGGCCGCCATCGGTCCGTTATCGACGGCGCTGACCCGCAGCGAGCGCTGCACCAGTTGAAAGGTCCAGCCGCCGGGCGCGGCGCCAATATCGACCGCGCTCATGCCGGGTTGCAGCCAGGCTTCGCGTTCTTTGTCGGTGAGCAGTACCAGCAGGCCTTCTTCGAGCTTGAGGGTGGACCGGCTCGGCGCCGCCGACGGAAAGCGCAATCGCAGGATGCCTTGTCGATGCGGCGTCGCTTGGCGGCGATCGACCAAACACAAAAACGCTTCGGTGCCGATCGGGAAAAACAGTTGCAGTCGGGTCGAGGCGGTTTCGGCGAGCCAGCGATCCCGCTTGAGGCGCGCCACCAGCGCCGACTCGAAACTGCGGCAAAAAGCGTTGAGTGCTTCGCCTTCGGGACTGTCGGGCGCTTCCACCCAGACGTCGTGCAGGCGGTTGATGTGGCGTTGCAGCCAATCGAGTAGCGGGCTGATGCGATCCTTGGGATCGAGCGCGGTGAAGTGCTCGGCAATCGGCAGCACCTGGCGCGGAAAGATCAACGTGTCGGCGGCCGGCAGGGCGAGTTCGCTGTCATCGGCGGCGGCAAACACCAGATAGCCCGAGTCGGCACGCAAGCGGGCGAAGCCGGCCTGGTCACGGGCGGCGAAATACTCGGTCAGTTCTTGCGCGCATTCGCTTTCAAAGCCAGCGCGACAGGTAATCAGCAGGGAGCTCATCGCGCATTGTAGCGGGCCAGTGGTGGCGCTCGGCGACCGCCATCGCGGCGGCTTCTGATACATTGACCCTCGGCAAAATGCTGCCGACTTGAGTGCCTGATTGCGATGTCCGAAGCCTATTTGTTTCCACCCATGCCGCCGATCAGTCTTGCCATTCGCGGCGAAAAAACCCGGTTTCCGGTGCATCGTATTTATTGCATCGGGCGCAATTACGAGGCGCATGCCCGCGAGATGGCGGCCACGGTCAATCTGGAGGCGCCGGTGTTTTTCAGCAAGCCGGCCGATGCCTTGGTGACCGGCAATGCCGATGTGCCCTACCCATCGGCCACCCTGGATCTGCACCACGAGGTAGAACTGGTGGTGGCGTTGGGCAGCGGTGGTGGCGATCTGAGCGTGGCCGCAGCGTTGACGACGGTGATCGGTTATGCGGTCGGCCTGGATCTGACCCGCCGCGATTTGCAGGCCGCCGCCAAGGCCAAGGGTCTGCCTTGGGATAGCGCCAAGGGTTTCGATCATTCGGCACCGATATCGAGTTTGAGTCTGGTCAGCGCCATCGGCCATCCGCAGCAGGGGAGACTCAGTTTGGAAGTCAACGGAAGTGTGCGCCAACAGGTGGATATCGCCGACATGGTGTTGCAGGTTGGCGAGATCCTCGCTGCGCTTTCGACGCTCTACCAATTGCGCGCGGGCGACCTGATCTTTACCGGCACGCCGGCCGGGGTGGCGGCGCTGCGGCGTGGGGATCGGTTTCGCGCCAGTTTTCCGGGGATCGACGAGCTGACCGGGCGGATCGTTTGAATCGCTTGAGCGCGGGTGGTCGCGGGGAGGTCCGAGCTGGGCCAATTTTTGCGGTGGCAACTGGGCAGCGCGTTGGCGGCTGACTACAATCGGGCGGCGTTTTTCCACGCGTTTTAATCCATTGACGGAGCAATCAGCATGGGCATGTTGCAGGAGTTCAAAGCGTTTGCGATGCGCGGCAATGTGATGGATATGGCCGTGGGTGTGGTGATCGGCGCGGCGTTCGGCAAGATTGTCTCGGCCCTGGTCGACCAGATCATCATGCCGCTGGTCGGCTGGATGACCTCGGGTCAGAACTTTGCGGAGCTGGCTTTTGTCGCCGGCCAAAAGCCGGGTCCGGATGGCACGCTGGTGCCGGCGGTGGCGATTGGCTACGGTGCTTTTGTGCAGTCGATCCTTGATTTCATGATTGTTGCTTTCGTCATTTTTCTGGTAATCAAGCTGATGAACCGCTTGAAGAAACAGGAAGCGGCGGCGCCGGTGACGGCGGCCGAGGCGTCAGCCGAGGTGCAATTGTTGATCGAGATAAGGGATGCACTGAAGGCGCGTTGAATGGTGGTTGTGCGGTACTTGCCCACCGCGCATCGCGCCGGCGGGTTCTAGCCATGCTTTGGAGAGGATGATGCGTAATTGCGGATTGGGTTTTGGATTGATGTGGTTGCTGGCCGCCGAATCGGCACTGGCCGCGGCTGCGCCGCCGGTGGCGCCGCCCGCATTTAGCGCCGAGCAGATTGCCGCCGCAGCGGCGTTGCGCGATGCTGCGCTGGCCGGATCAGCGGCCTACGCCATCGTGGCCTCGTTGACTACCGAGGTCGGACCGCGACTGGCCGGCAGTGCCGCCGACGCGCGTGCGGTGAACTGGGCCGAAGCCAAGATGCGGGCGCTGGGTTTTGATCGGGTGAGTTTGCAGCCGGTCAGTTTTCCGGTGTGGAAGCGCAACGCCGAGTCGGCCGAAGTACTTTCGCCGGCGCCGCAAAAATTGGTGATCGCGGCCCTCGGTTGGTCGAGCGCTACGCCCAAGGCCGGGATCCGTGCCGAGGTGCAGGGTTTTGCCGATTTTGCGGCGCTGAAAGCCGCCGATCCGGCGCAGGTGCGCGGCAAGATCGTCTACGTGTCGCACCACATGCAGGCGCGGCGCAACGGCAGCGATTATGGTCCCAGTGTGGCGCTGCGCGTCGCCGGTGCCGAAGTGGCCGCGCAAAAAGGCGCGGTCGGCTTGTTGATTCGTTCGATCGGCACCGATAGCCATCGGCTGGCGCATACCGGGGTGGGGTTGTCGACCACGCAAATTGCCAACGATCCGGCGATGCAAAAGCGCGCGATCAAACTCAAAGATGGCAGCCTGATCGCGCTCACCGCGGTGCCGGCGGCAGCGCTCAGCAACCCGGATGCCGATCAGTTGGAGCGGCTGTTGCAGTTGGCGCAACCGGTGCGGGTCAAGCTCACCATCGATAGCGCGCTGGGCGCTGAATACACCTCGTATAACGTCGTCGGCGAGGTGCTCGGCCGTGAATTGCCGGATGAATGCGTGGTGATCGGCGGCCATCTGGATTCCTGGGATCAGGGGACCGGGGCGATCGATGACGGTGCCGGTGTCGCGATCACCATGGCCGCCGCCGAAATCATCGCCAAAGCCAAGCAACGGCCGCGCCGCAGCATCCGCGTGGTGGCGTTTGCCAACGAGGAACAGGGGGTCTTTGGTGGCCGCGAATATGTCCGCGCCAATGCCAAGGTGATCCACGCTGGCGCTGCCGAATCCGATTTTGGCGCCGCCCGCGTGTATCGCTTCGACTACCGGGTGGCCGACCGGTTTTTCCCGGCGATCCAGCAAATTGCCGGGGTGCTGCATGTGCTCGACATCGAACAGGGCGGCAATGATGCCGGTGGCGGTGCCGATGTCGGTGGGCTGGGTGCAGTCGGCACGCCGATCTTCGAATTGCAACAAGACGGCAGTGATTATTTCAACTTGCACCACACCGCCGATGACACGCTAGACAAGATCGACGCCAAAGTGCTCGATCAAAATGTGGCGGCCTACGTCGTGCTGGCCTACCTGGCCGCCGACGCCGAACAGCGAATGACCGCGCCGGAACAATGACCCTCGATTCGGGAGTGATCGTAGGTCGGTAGAAGTGCGTAGCGCGAGCTGATCTTCAACAGCGGAGCTGGTCAGCCGACACTATCGGCAATAGGCGGTGGTGACGCAGCGGTCGTGGTGGCTGTCGGCTCCGCGCCGGCCGCTGAGCGAGCGCTGCGACCCACTCAATAAAGTTCGGCGCGACCGTTGCGAATCATCACGCGGGAGCCTTCACGGACACTGCGCAGTCGGGTTTGCGTCACCACCACGCGGCGGCCGTCGTTCATTTTGATGGTGATGTCGTAGTAGGTCCGGTTCGAGTGCTTCTCAATCGAGTTGCCGGCAAAACCGCCGCCGACCGCACCGACCACCGTGGCCGCCGTACGGCCATCGCCCTTGCCGATTTGATTGCCGAGCAAGCCACCGACCACGGCGCCGACGATGGCACCGCCGCCGGAACTGTGGCGGTCTCCGCGATAGCTTTCGATCCGCCGCACCACGCCGCAGACATCACAGCGGTAGCGACGGCGATGGTCGTTGTCGTTGCGGTTGCTGCGATAGCTGTCGTCGTTGCGATAGCCGTTGTCATAACGATCACCGGTGGTGCCGCAGGCGCTGACGCTGAGCATCAGGGCGGCGATCAACACAATCATGCGGGTGTTCATGGTGCTCTCTCCGTAGGTTGACTTGAGCTCGCAAGCTACGCGTTGCCACGCGCCGGAACGGTGCGCGAGCGCACATACCGAAATTCACTCAGGCGGTGTTCAACGCCTAAGGCCGCAGCAGCGGGCTATCCAGTGTCTGTAGCGGGCCACCAGCCAGGCGTTCGGCAGCGGCGATGAATTGCGGCGTGGAAACTTTGCGCAACAGTCGGAGCGCGTGCACCAGGTCGTCCAGACTGCGCTTGCCAGCGGTTTTGCTGCGCACTTCCAGATCCAGATCGCGCATCAGCAGCACCGCCCGGGCGGTTATTTTGCCGCTGCTGCTCCCCACCCGCAAACTGCGGACGTCGCGGCTCCAGTGCTGGAGCCTGGCGTACACCTTTTTTTGTCGGTCTTGGGTCATGCCACCGGCGCGATAGGGGATCTCGATGGAATAGAACTCGGCGATGCCCTCGGCAATCCAGTCGGAGCGGTCGTCACCGTGGATGCCGCTGATGACGTGGCTGAGCTCGTGGACCAACGGGCTGGTCGAGTTTTCACTGACCAGCGGCCGATCCGCGTGCAGAAAAAACGAATTGGGTGATGACAGGCCGCCGCGCCACATCGGATTGCCGGCGCTTACGATCAGGATTTTGCGCGGGGTTTTGCCGAACACCGCCTCCACCTGCGGCCAAATCAAATGGATCATGGTGAGTGCCGCCATCCGGTCCAGCGTGCCGCCTTTGGGCGCAGCAATTGATACGTCGGTGCTGCCGAAGCGATCACGACGCACCCCCAGTTGTCCGGCAATGATCCAGCCGGTGGGTTGATCGAAGCGGCGGCCGGGGGCGTCGATGGCAAAGCGGTTGGCGGCAATGCGGGCGTAGCCGGTTTCGACATCGGTCCAGCCAGCGGGCAGTTCAAATTGCAGGGTGGCTCGCGAGGTCGCGCCTTTGAGCATTCGCGCCTGGATGCCGGGAACGATGCGGTCGCCGCGAAAAATGGCCCACTCATTGGTCATCCGTGCGTCGAAACTGCTGGTGTCGCGGGCATGGCTGATCTTGACCAGATAGCTGAGCGTCGCGCCTTCGCCATTGGGACGCCAGCGGGCGCCGCTGGTCCCGAGCTGGAAATCGCCGCTGGCCTGGATCGCGGTGAAGCGTTTGCGATCAAAGCGCAGATTGAGTTCGCGCACCAGCGTGCCACCGGTGCCGAGCGTGATCTGTACCTTGGCTTGGTCAGTTTTTGGCAACAGACTGATTTGATAGTCGAGTTTGAACGGGCGTAAGGTGGTGGACTTACTCGGCGTGACCGCCAGCGCCGACAGGTTAAGCAACAGCAGACAGGCAAATAGAACAGTTTTCATGGTGTGCGGGTCCGATACAAATTAACAGGCTAGTGCGTGATGGGTTTGGCGATGGCGGTGACGGACGCGCTGCGCTGATCGACTCTGCTGGTTCTGGAGTGCGGCGGCTTGCCGCCGCTTTGCTTAGGCGTCGCGCAAAAATAACTTACC
>PEUI01000101.1:152-3670 GCA_002785585.1 Lysobacterales bacterium CG02_land_8_20_14_3_00_62_12 | reverse complement strand
ACGAAAGTCCTGCGCAATCTGCGCAAGTTATTTCTGCGCGACGCCTTATGCGTTGGTGGATGCGCTGCGCTGATCTCAATACTGTTCGCTTAAGTGACTCGGCGCGGGTCGTAGGGTGGGTGGCAACCCACCATGTTCGGCGTTTCAGAACGGGGGTTGCACCCACCCTACACATGGCGCCTTGCTCAACGGGTTTGTGCGATGCGGGCAGCGCAGACCGCGAAGGCGGCGGCAACGTTCAAACTGTCGACGGCACCGGTGCCGGGAATCGCCAGACGCTGGTCGCAGGCGGCGATCAGGGCGGCCGACAGGCCGGTCGCTTCGGCACCGATCAACAGCACCAGTTTCGGTGACAGTTTGGCCTGGAACAGATTGGCACCGTCGCGGACCACGGTCGCGATACTTTGGTAGCCGTGTGCTTTCAAGGTGGCGAGCGCGTTCAGGCCGACACCGACGCGGGCAATCGGCACGACCTCGGCGCCGCCTTCGGCCACCCGAACGGCAGCGCCGGAAAGTTCCAGTGGATCCGCTTGCGAGAGGATCAGCCCGTGGCAGCCGAAGTGCGCGGCGGTGCGCAGAATGGCACCGAAATTGTGTGGGTTGCCGACACCATCGAGCCAGACCAGCCAGCTCCGGGACTGCGACTTCAGCGGTTCGAGCAACGCCTCCAGACTCAAGGGTGGCGCCTGCAAAACCTCGAAGCAGACGCCTTCGTGGTGCTCACTTTGGGTGAGTTTGACCAGGTCGGTGGCCGCGACCAGTCGATAGCCGATGCGCGCCTGCGCGCACCAGGCCAGTACCGCTCGGAATCGCGGCAGCATCGATTCCAACAAATAGATCTTGCGAATCGCTTGTGGCCGCTGCGCAAACACGGCAAGGCAGGCATTGGCGCCAAACAATCGCAGCTCGCGTTGCCGCTGTTCCCGGCGCGGGTCAACACCGCTGGCGGTCGCCACCAGTACGGGCTTTGCCGTGGGTCCGCGCGCAGGCGTCGGTTTGGCGTGTTGGCGGGCATTGCGCCAGGGGTCTTCTGGGTGCATCGGTAGGGCTCGCGAGATATATAGGAGCGACGAGAAGCGTCGCGAGGAAGTGCGGCACTTTTGCAGACCGGGGCGAGCTCGGCAAGCCCGGCGCACACGATCGGTTATCGCAGCGCTTCATTTGGCCTGGCCCGCACGTTAGACTTCGCCTCGCTGCCGATGCTGCGTTCGCATCGGCAGCGCTCCGAGTCGACCGCTGCTTCACCCGGCATGGGTATGGGCGGTTGGCCGTGGTGGGCGCGGCGGGTCCGCGTCGATCACCAGGGTGGTGCGGGAAACCGCGCCGCCTCCCCGTTTTGGAAAGGAGTGGTTGGATGACTGCGCTGGTCGACCGATTCGGTCGCCGATTTCCGTATCTGCGGCTATCGGTCATTGAAGCCTGCAATTTTCGTTGCAGCTATTGCCTGCCCGATGGCTATCACGCGGTGCCCGGCCGACCGGCGCCGCTGACGCTGGCCGAAATCGGCCGACTGCTGACCGCGTTTGCCAGTGTCGGCATGCACAAGCTGCGCATCACCGGCGGCGAACCCAGTCTGCGTCGGGACCTCAACCAGATCATCGCGCTGGCGGCGGCGACGCCGGGTATCCGCAACATCGCGATGACCACCAATGGCGTGCGGATCGATCAACTGGCGGGCTGGCGTCGAGCTGGCCTGACCGCGATCAATGTCAGTGTCGATAGCCTGGATCGCGAACGCTTCAAGGGGATTACCGGTTACGATCGCTTGCCGAGCATTTTGGCTGGCATCGAACAAGCGCTCGGCCTGGGTTTTCACGCGGTCAAGCTCAATGCGGTGTTGCTGCGCGGACGCAACGACCACGAACTGCCGGCCTGGTTTGACTACCTGCGCACGCGCCGGATCAGTCTGCGGTTTATCGAGCTGATGCAGACCGGTGACAACCTGGATTATTTTCACCGCCACCATGTTTCGGCGAGCGCCCTCGTAGCCGACTTGCAGCAGGCCGGTTGGCAAGAACTGCCGCGGCTCGCTGATGCCGGTCCGGCGGTTGAGTTTACCCACGCCGATTACGCCGGGCGCATCGGCATCATTGCGCCGTATGCAAAAAATTTCTGCGCCGCTTGCAATCGCCTGCGGGTGACCGCGACCGGTGACTTGCGGCTGTGTTTGTTCGGTACGTCGGGTACGCCGCTGCGTCCGCTGTTGCAATCAGATGCCGACCAAGCGGCGCTGACGGCGTCGATCACGACGCAGCTTGGACTCAAGCTGGCGGCGCATGCCCTGCACGACGGGCAAACCGGGATCACGCCGCATCTGGCGTCCATTGGTGGTTGATTCTTTCAGAGGAGTGCGGTGGTGAGCGATAGTCGTTTTCATATGGCCGATGTGCGACCCAAGCCGATCAGCGCACGGCGCGCGGTAGCCTGTGGCGAGTTTCTGGTGGATGCCGAAACCTTTGTGCTGATTGTGGAACGGCAATTGCCCAAGGGCGATGCGCTGGTGATGGCCGAAATTGCCGGCATCCAGGGCGCCAAGCAGGCGTCGGCGCTGATGCCGCTGTGTCATCCGCTGGCGCTCGATTTTGTTGAACTGCGGTGCGTACCGGTGCCAGCGGCTTCGGCGATCAAGGTCTATTGCGAAGTCGCCACGGCGGCGCGTACCGGTGTCGAAATGGAGGCGTTGGCCGGTGTCAGCGCCGCCTTGCTGACGCTGGTTGACTTGACCAAACCGGTGCAACCGGCGCTGACCTTTGGCGGCGTGCGGTTGTTGTTCAAAGAGGGCGGCAAAAGGGGTTTGTGGATCCACCCGCAGGGCATGGATGCCAACGAACGCGCGCGCTACTTGCCGATGCCGCCAGCGGCTGGCGCGGACGCGTTGGCGTGATCGAGTACCGCGCCGCCATCGATTGCCTTGTCACCGACTGCGCGCTGCTGCCGAGCGAATACTGCGCGCTCGACGCGGCCGCCGGTCGGGTGTTGGCAGAGTCGATCATCAGCCGCGCGGATTTGCCGCCGTTCGATAATTCGGCGATGGATGGTTTCGCTTTGCGCAGCGCTGGATCGACGCTGGCTGCGGGCAGCGAGTTTGCCGTCAGCGGTGCCCAGGCGGCGGGTGACGCCAGTGCCGTTGCCAGCGGCGAGGCCTGGGAGATCATGACCGGCGCCAGTGTGCCGTTGCGGCTGGATACGGTCATTCCGGTCGAGCAGGTGGCCGTTCTGCAACGCGATGGAGCCGACCGCCCGACCCGCATTCGTCTGCTCGCGGCGGTGCCTCCCGGGCAACATCTGCGTCGCGCTGGGGAGGATCTCCGCGCCGGTGACGTGGCGGTCAGTGCCGGTACCGTGCTGGGTCCGCAACATTTGATGCTGCTCGCGGCGCTTGGCGTCGCCCAGGTAGCGGTGCGGCGTCGGCCAAAAGTCGCCATCATCAATACCGGTCGCGAATTGGTGGACGATCCTGCCGCCGCTTTGGCCGAGGGCGCGATCCGCAATAGCAATGGCCCGTTTTTGGTTGCGGC
>PEUI01000101.1:0-106 GCA_002785585.1 Lysobacterales bacterium CG02_land_8_20_14_3_00_62_12 | reverse complement strand
GATCAGCCGGATGCTTTTGCCGCCGTGCTGGAGCGTGCGTTGGCGGCAGCCGCCGATGTCGTCATCAGCAGCGGCGCCGTTTCCATGGGGCGCTACGATTTTGTGC
>PEUI01000226.1 GCA_002785585.1 Lysobacterales bacterium CG02_land_8_20_14_3_00_62_12 | reverse complement strand
GGTCAACGCTGCCACCTGATCGAGACCCGCCATATTGGGCAGCAGCGGCCGTGCGCCGCTGGCGATAATCAGACTGCGGGCACTGAGGCGCTGGCCGTTGATCTCGACCACCCACGGCGACACCACTCTGGCTTCGCCGATTTTTACGTCGACCCCCAGGCTTTGGTAGCGCTCGACCGAATCGTGTGGCCGCACCTTGCCGATCACCGCCTGCACGCGCTCCATCACCGTGGCGAACGCAAACTCGGCGTGCATCCGGTCGATGCCATAACGCTGGCAGTCATGCACTTCGGCCAACAAGCGCGCCGTGCGCAACAGCGCCTTGGAAGGCACGCAGCCAGTGTTCAAGCAGTCGCCACCCATTTGGTGGCGCTCGATCAACAGCACTTTGGACTTGACCGTGGCGGCGATGTAAGCGCTCACCAGACCGGCCGAACCGGCGCCGATCACAATCAGGTTGTAGTCAAAATGGCGCGGTTTTTGGTGGCCACGATAAATCCGGCGCGCCCAAATCGCATTCAACAAACGACGCAGCAACATCGGTAAAACCCCTAGCAGGGCAAAGCTGCCCAGCAGCGTGGGCGACAGAATATCGCGGGTGGACTCGATCCGCGCCAGTTGGGTACCGGCCAACGCGAACGTGGCAGAGACCGGCAACATGCCCAATTGGCTTACAACGGCATAGGTGCCGGTGCGCATCGGCGTCAGCCCCATCAACAGATTGATGATGAAAAATGGCAACACCGGGATCAACCGCAGCGAAAACAAATAGAAACCGCCGTCGCGCTCGATGCCAGCATTGACCTCGGCCAAACGTGCACCGAAGCGCGCCTGCACCCAGTCGCGCAACAAAAATCGCGAGCCAAGAAAGGCAATCACCGCGCCCAGCGTGCTGGCAAACGACACCAGCAAAGTGCCCGTCACCCAGCCGAACAAAGCGCCGCCAGCGATGGTCAACAGCATCGTGCCCGGCAAAAACAAAGCCGTCGCCACCACATAAGTCAAAAAAAATCCCATCATCCACAACAGTGGTTGTCGGGCCACACTGGCGGCCAGCAACGCCTGTTGCTGTTGCAAGTAGGCCAGATTCAGCCAGCGCCCCAGGTCCAGCCAAAACACCAGGCCCAGCAGCACCGCGATACCCAGCACGATGGCCAGGCGTAGGCGGCGTTTCGATGACGGTGGCGACGATGCTCGGGTAGTGGCCATCAACTCAAGCCAAGCCCGCAGCCGAAGGCCACCACGATCAAGCCGATGCCGAGCAACAGCCGACTGCCAAACCCGGCGTCGCCATTGACATAAGCGACGACGATTTTGCTGATCGAGTTGCTGCCCAACGCCAGCAGCAAACCCCAGCGTGCGTGGTCGCCATCCAGACTGCCGGCGCTGTGCAACTGCGCCAGCGAAGCAGCAGCGGAATGGGCATCGGCAAAACCAGCGATGCCCGCAGCGATCAGCGCCCCGGCTTGCCCCAGCCGGCTGGACAGCAGCGCCGAGAGCAGCAACACCAGCACCAGCACCGCCACCAGCAAGAGCGCCGCCCGTGGTTGAAAGGCACGGCCCCGGGTGATTGATTCGGCGCTGCCGCTCGGCGCCCGCCAGGCGTTGACGCTGGCCAATCCGCCGATCACGGCGGCAGTGACTCCGCTTAACCACAACGCCCACTGCAGGGTCGGCAACAAGGCCGGAGCGAGCACGCCCAGAATCAGCGCCAACATGACGATGGTCGCCACGTTGGACAGCAATGCCGCCGCCAGGGCGGCCGCGCGCTGGCTGGGATGGACCATGGCATGCGCCGCCATCGCCGCAATCGTGGCGGTCGAGGAGATAAAGCCACCGGCCAATCCGGCCATCGGCAAACCCAAACGCGGACCGAGCGCACGCTGGCCGACATAGCCCAGCGCGTTGATCGCCAACACCAGCACCAGCAGGCGCCACAGCCGGTGCAGGTTGAAGACGCCCCAGGGATCGAGCGCACGATCTGGCAACATCGGCAGTACGATCAACACCGCGCCCAGCAGCAACAAGCCATCGTGCAGTTCGGTTGCCGACAAGGTCTCTTGTACAAAGCCGTGCAAGCGCGTTTTCGCCGACAGAATCAGCGCCACCGCCGCCCCCAAACCGGCGGCCAGAATCGGCTGCGGGCCAGCCAGCACGCCAAGCAGAAAAGTCGCGAACATGGCGATCTCGGTGGTCATGCCGGGATCGGTGCTCGCGCTGGCGCGATACGCCGCCAGCGCCGCCAGCGCAATGAACAGACCCGCCACCACGACCGCGTGCGCGCCGATGATGGCGGCGATCGCGCCACTCAGACTGATCAGCGTGAAGGTGCGCACCCCGGCCACACGCGGATGCCCAGGTTCGGCGTTGCGGCGCTCGCGCTCAATACCAATCAGCAGCCCGACCCCGCCGGCGGTCAGCAGCGCCAGCCAGGTCGGATTCACCACGGCCGACCGCAGCCGCCAGCGGCCCGATCACCATGCCACCAACCGCGAACGGCGGCGGCGTACCGCGGGCGATGGAGATAGCCAAGCACTGCGCCCATGGGTTGCCTCTGGGTAAATCGGCCACTGCCGATGTAGTCAATCAAAATCGAACCTGCGCTCAGCGCCCGAAGGCGGCAAAACGGCGTTCATGATAGCCCCAGCCCGCCGAGCGCAGGCGGCGCGGCCAGCACAAGCCCGCACGCAACGCCTGGGCTCGGCTAGAATTGCCGCCCCCGCAGTCAGCACGGGTGCAGTTGATCTCGCCGGTATAGCTCAGTTGGTAGAGCAACCGCCTTGTAAGCGGTAGGTCCCCAGTTCGAATCCGGGTACCGGCACCATTCGCTGATCGCATCCCACCGGCTGCGGTTTGGCGGCCATTGCGGCTGGCGAGTAGCGGCCATTGATGCAACCACGAGGCGACGCATGAGCATCCAACAAAGCGTGCTGGAACTGATCGGCAACACGCCCATGGTCAAGGCGCAACGCCTCGACACCGGCTGCTGTGAGCTGTTTCTGAAATTGGAATGCGCCAATCCCGGAGGCTCGATCAAAGACCGCATCGGCCTGATGATGATCGACGCGGCCGAGCGCGAGGGCAAGATCCAGCCCGGCGACACCTTGGTCGAAGGCACCGCGGGCAACACCGGTTTGGGCCTGGCCCTGGTGGCACAACAGAAAGGCTATCGGCTGATCCTGGTGGTGCCGGACAAAATGAGCCGCGAGAAAATCTTCAACCTCAAGGCGATGGGCGCGGAAGTGGTGCTGACCCGCTCCGATGTCGCCAAAGGCCATCCGCAGTATTACCAGGACCTGGCCGCACAAATCGCCGCCGACACCCCCAACGCTTATTTCATCAATCAGTTCGGCAATCCCAACAACCCGCGCGCCCACGAAGAATCCACCGGTCCGGAGATTTTTCAGCAGATGGACGGCGCCATGGACGCGATCGTCTTCGGCGTCGGCAGCTCCGGCACGATGACCGGCCTATCGCGCTATTTTGCCCGCGTGGCACCCCATGTCGAGCTGGTGATCGCCGATCCGGTCGGCTCGATCCTGGCCCAATACATCAACGAGGGCGTGCTCTCGACCAAGAGCAGCAGTTGGCTGGTCGAGGGCATTGGCGAGGACTTTCTGCCACCGATCTCGGATTTTTCGCGGGTCAAAAAGGCCTATTCGATCAGCGACGCCGAGAGCTTTGCGGCGGGCCGCGAACTGTTGCGCAGCGAAGGCATTCTGGGTGGCTCGTCCACCGGCACGATTTTGTCGGCAGCGCTGAAATACTGCCACGAACAAACCGAAAAAAAGCGCGTCGTCGCCTTCGTCTGCGATACCGGCAACAAATATCTGTCGAAGATGTACAACGACTACTGGATGCTCGACAACGGCTTCATCGCCCGCGAAACCTTTGGCGATCTGCGCGACCTGATCGTGCGCCCGTACGCGCAACGCGACACCGTGGTGGTCGCTCCGCAAGACGCGCTTACCGTCGCCTACCAGCGCATGAAACTCTACGACGTGTCGCAACTGCCGGTGATCGACGACGAAAAAATTGTCGGCATCCTCGATGAATCCGACCTGCTGCTGCACGTCTATGGCAACGAAGCGCGCTTCCGCGATCCGGTCGCCACCGCCATGGTCAGCCGCCTCGATCTGATGGAGGTCAAAACCCCGGTCGAAGCCCTGCTGCCGGTATTCGACCGTGGCCACGTCGCCATCGTCGTCGATCAGCAGCGCTTTCTCGGCTTGATCACCCGCATCGACCTGCTCAACTACCTGCGCCGCCGCTCCAGTTGAGCACGGCAAATGGCGGGTTGGCCAACCCTGCTGTTGGCCGCCACCCGGCTGACGCCACCGCGGCTACGCCAGTGTTATTTTTTCTCTGGCAATACCACGCGCACATGCAGATCCTGCAATTGCACCTGCGGCACGACCGAGGGCGCGCCGGTCAGCAGGCAGGTCGCCGAGGCGGTCTTCGGGAAGGCAATGACATCGCGGATGGAATCGGTGCCGACCATCAACGCAGCAATGCGATCAATGCCGAAGGCGATGCCGGCATGCGGCGGAGCGCCGTATTTCAGCGCTTCCAGCAAGAAGCCAAACTTCAGCTCGGCTTCTTCCGGCGCGATCCCGAGCAGGTCGAACACCGCGCTTTGCAGGTCGGGGCGGTGGATACGGATCGAGCCACCGCCGATTTCGTTGCCGTTCAACACGCAGTCGTAGCCACGCGACACCGCGTTGATCGGATCGGCGCGCAGCACTTCCACGCTGTCCACCTTGGGCGCGGTGAACGGATGGTGCAAAGCGACGTAACGCTTGTCGGTGGCGTCGTACTCGAACATCGGGAAGTCGGTGACCCAGAGCGGCTTCCAGCCCGCCTTAATCTGTTTGAGATCACCGGCGACCTTGATGCGCAGCGCGCCCATGAAATCAGAAACGGTCTTCCACGGGCCGGCACCGAAGAACAAAAGATCGCCGGTCGCCGCACCGGTGGCGGCAAAAATGCCGTTGAGCGCCTGATCGTCGAGAAACTTGACGATCGGTGAGGTCAGTCCGTCGCGGCCTTTGGTCAGATCGTCGATGCGGATCCAGGCCAGGCCTTTGGCGCCGTAACGGGCGACATAGGGTGTCAGCTCATCGATCTGCTTGCGCGTCATCTGCTCGCCGCCGGGGACCCGCAGCACGGCGACGCGGCCGCCTTCATCATTGGCCGGACCGGAGAACACCTTGAACTCGACGTGGCGCAAATGTTCGGCGACATCGACCAACTCCCAGTCGATCCGCAGGTCGGGCTTGTCGGAACCAAAGCGCCGCATGGCATCGGCCCAGGTGATACGCGGAAACGGATCTTCGAGTTCGACGCCGATGACTTCCTTGAAGATGTGGCGGACCAAACCCTCGACCGTGCCCTGAACGACGCGCTCGTCGACAAAAGCGAACTCCATGTCGAGCTGGGTGAACTCCGGCTGGCGATCCGAGCGCAGGTCTTCGTCGCGGAAGCAACGCGCGATCTGGTAGTAGCGATCCATGCCGGCCATCATCAACAATTGCTTGAACAACTGCGGCGACTGCGGCAGCGCGTAAAATTCGCCGGCGTGGACGCGGCTTGGCACCAGGTAGTCGCGGGCGCCTTCGGGCGTGGCCTTGGTCAGGATCGGGGTTTCGATGTCCTGGAACTCGCGGGCATCCAGATAGCGCCGGATTTCCTGGGTCAGCCGCGTCCGCAAGCGCATTGCGTGCTGCATTTGCGGACGCCGGATATCCAGATAGCGATAGCGCAGTCTGGCCTCTTCGCCCGGGGTGTCATCCAGTTGAAACGGCAGCGGTGCGGCGGCGTTCAACACTTCCACGCTGGCGCACACCACTTCGATTTTTCCGGTGGCCAGACGATCATTGATTTGCGATGCCGGTCGCGCCCGCACGCTGCCGACGATCCGCAGACAATATTCGTAGCGCACCGATTCAGCGATGCGGAATGCCGCCTGGTTGTCGGGTTCGATCACGCATTGCAGCAAACCGGTATGGTCACGCAGATCAATGAAAATAACGCCGCCGTGGTCGCGACGGGTATTGGCCCAACCGCACAAGGTGACGGTTTGTTCGATCAGTTTTTCATCGACACGACCACACAGATGACTACGCATGCAATTCTCCGGGGCAAAGACTTGGCCTTGCCGCAATGCTTGAAGGGGGGCGAATGCTAGGCGGGAGCGCTGGAGACTGCAAACCAGTGGCCGCCAGTCAGGCCCGAAGCGAGCCTCGGTGACGCTGACCGGGTGACTGGGCGCTAGTCAGTTTTCGCCGCAGTGGCGGCGGGTGCCGCCGGCGCAGTGTCGGTCTTGGCGGGTGCCACGACGGTCTTGTCGCTACTACCGCCAACCGACCGCTCGGAATCACCGGCCAGATTGCGCTGGTGATCGCCGGCTTTCTTGAAATCGGTCTCGTACCAGCCGCTGCCGGCCAGACGAAACGAGGGCGCGGTGACGCATCGCGAAATTTGCGGGTGCGCGCACTTCGGGCACTCGCTGGGGGCGGGATCGGACATCTTTTGCAGAACATCAAACACCGTTTGGCAACTGGCACAGCGGTACTCATAGATCGGCATGGCAAACTCCTTTGACCGGCCAGTGTGAGGCCTTAACGTGGATCAGACAACCGCAGCGATGATCAGCGCAGCCGTGCCAGCACCTGCTGCATCTCCACCATTCCGGAACTCGGCAGCAAGGGTTTCAGGAAGATGGCCGAATCGACCATGTCGGCAAGCTGCGCCATCGCCACTGGTAGCGGTGTATCGATCAGATCACGCTCGCGCATGGCTTCGAGCAGGGGACCGACCGCCCGCCAATTTTCGACAAACTGATTCAGCGGATCACTCATCGCTATCCCTTGGTGCAGGAGATACAGGGTCGCAGGGTGGGTGCAACCCACCATTGTTTGGCGTTTCAGAACGGTGGGTTGCACCCACCCCACACTAAAATGAACAGCATCAATTCAAGCCTTGTCGAACACCAGGCGGCCGTCTTCGACCGCCACCACCACGGTGTCGCCACTGGCAAAGCGGCCTTCCAGAAGCTGCCGCGCCAGCGGGTTTTCCAATTGCTGCTGGATCGCCCGCTTCAACGGTCGCGCGCCATACACCGGATCAAAACCCGCCGCACCGAGCAGATCGAGCGCGGCCTCGCTGAGATCCAGCTTGAGTTGACGTTCGGCCAGCCGCTTGGCCAGATGCTGGCTTTGCAATCGGGCGATGCTGCGAATGTGTTCGCGGGCGAGCGGATGAAACACCACGATTTCATCCAGCCGGTTGATGAACTCGGGGCGAAAATGGCCTTGCACCACCTCCAGCACCGCCGCTTTCATCGCCGTGTAATCGTTGCGGCTGGCGAACTCCTGGATCAACTGCGAGCCCAGGTTGGACGTCATCACAATCACCGTATTGCGGAAGTCCACGGTGCGGCCCTGGCCGTCGGTGAGGCGGCCATCGTCGAGCACTTGCAGCAGCACATTGAACACATCGGCGTGGGCTTTTTCGACTTCATCGAGCAGGATCACCGAGTACGGCCGCCGCCGCACGGCTTCGGTCAAATAGCCCCCTTCCTCGTAACCGACATAGCCCGGCGGCGCGCCGAGCAAACGACTGACCGAGTGTTTTTCCATGAACTCGCTCATGTCGATGCGGACCATGGCGTCGCCGGAGTCGAACAGAAACTCGGCCAGTGCCTTGCACAACTCAGTCTTGCCAACGCCGGTTGGGCCCAGAAACAAAAACGAACCGTTCGGGCGATTGGGGTCCGACAGGCCCGCGCGCGAACGGCGGATGGCATCGGCCACCGCGGTCACCGCTTCGTCTTGCCCGATCACCCGCTGGTGCAGTTGCGCCTCCATCCGCAGCAATTTGTCGCGCTCGCCTTCGAGCATTTTGCTGACCGGAATACCGGTCCAGCGCGAGACCACCTCGGCAATCTCATCGGCGGTCACTTTCTGCTGCAAGAGTTTGAAGCCTTGCTGCTCGCCGGCATGCGCGGCTTCGAGTTGTTTTTCCAGTTGCGGCAGACGGCCATACTGGATTTCCGAGGTTTTGGCCAGGTCGCCACGGCGCAGCGCCGCTTCCATTTCGGTCTTGGCGCGTTCGATGTCTTCCTTGATTTTGCTGGTGCCCTGGACCGCCGCCTTCTCTGATTTCCAGATCTCGTCGAGATCGGAGAACTCGCGTTCAAGCTGGCCGATGGTGCTCTCCAGGTCGGCCAGGCGTTGTTTCGATTCGCTGTCTTTTTCTTTCTTCAAGGCTTCGCGCTGGATTTTCTGCTGGATCAGCCGCCGCTCGAGTCGATCCAATTCTTCCGGCTTGGAGTCGATCTCCATGCGAATGCGCGACGCCGCTTCATCCATCAAGTCGATGGCCTTGTCGGGCAACTGCCGATCAGCGATATAGCGATGGCTCAAGGTGGCGGCGGCAACGATGGCCGGATCGGTGATCTCGACACCGTGGTGCAAGGCATAGCGTTCCTTGAGGCCGCGCAGAATGGCGATGGTGTCTTCCACCGACGGTTCGCCGACAAACACTTTCTGAAAACGCCGTTCGAGCGCGGCGTCCTTCTCGACGTACTTTCGGTATTCGTCCAGCGTGGTTGCGCCAACGCAATGCAATTCACCGCGCGCCAGCGCCGGCTTGAGCATGTTGCCAGCGTCCATCGAACCCTCCGACTTGCCGGCGCCGACCATGGTGTGCAATTCGTCGATAAACAGAATCACCCGGCCTTCCTGTTTGGCCAGGTCGGTCAGCACGGCTTTCAGGCGTTCTTCGAATTCGCCCCGAAACTTGGCGCCGGCGATCAGCGCGCCCATGTCCAACGACAACACCCGCTTGTCGCGCAGACCTTCGGGTACTTCGCCCTTGATGATGCGCTGCGCCAAGCCTTCGACAATGGCGGTCTTGCCAACGCCGGGCTCGCCGATCAGCACCGGATTGTTTTTGGTGCGCCGTTGCAGCACTTGAATCACCCGACGAATTTCTTCGTCGCGGCCGATCACCGGGTCGAGCTTTCCGGCTTCGGCGCGCTCGGTAAAATCAATCGTGTATTTGGCCAGCGCCTGGCGATTTTCCTCGGCGTCGGCGGATTCCACCTTCTCGCCGCCGCGGATCGCCTCGATCACCGCCTGGATCGCCTCGGTGCTGGCGCCCATCGATTTCAACACCTGGCCGATCTCGCTCGAATCCATCACGCTGGCGAGAACAAACAACTCACTGGCGATGAACTGATCGCCGCGATCCTGGGCCAGTTTGTCGGTGACATTGAGCAGACGATTGAGGTCATTGCTCAAACTGATATTG
>PEUI01000169.1 GCA_002785585.1 Lysobacterales bacterium CG02_land_8_20_14_3_00_62_12 | reverse complement strand
TTTGGCAATCGGCTGGGCGATGGCGGCGGCGACGCCATTGACCCGCGCCGCAGGCACGCCGACAGCGTCAAACCGATCCAGCCAGTGCTGCACCGGTGCGTTGGCAAACTGCGCCGCCAGCAGACCGCAGAGCAAATCCCGGTGACGCACCCGGTCGGCATTTTGGGCAAAGCGCGGATCGCCTTGCCACTCCGGGTGTTGCAAGGCCACACACAAAGCCTGCCAGAGCTTTTCACTGGCCACCGCCAAGACGAAATCGCCATCGGCGGCAGCAAAACTTTGATACGGCACTTTTGCTCGCATGGGCATTGCCGTAGCGCACGGCGTCTTCGCCAGTAAAGCGCACGCTGCTACCGACGTTGGCAAGCGCGGCCAGCGCGCTATCGAACAACGACACATCGATGCGTTGGCCGAGACCGCTGGTCTCACGCGCACGCAGCGCCGCCAGAATGGCGATGGCGGCGTTTTGCCCGGTCATCAGGTCGACCAGGGCAACGCCGACCTTGCTCGGTTCACCGTCGGCCGGACCGCTGATCGCCATCAACCCGGCTTCGGCCTGCACGACAAAATCGTAGCCCGGCCGCAACGCGCCGATGCCAGTGCGGCCGTAACCGGAGATCGAGCAATAGATCAAGCGCGGGTTGATCGCCGACAAGGCGGCATAGCCGACGCCGAGCGACTCTGCCGTACCGGTTCGATAATTCTCGATCAACACATCGGCACGCGCCACCAGCGCGTGGATCACCTCGGCGGCGGCAGGGGCACGCAAATCGATCGCCAGCGAACGCTTGTTGCGATTGCAGCAAGCGAAATACGCCGACAAGCCATCACGGAACGGCGGGCCGAGTCCACGCGTATCGTCGCCCGCAAACGGCTCGACCTTGATCACCTCGGCGCCCAGATCCGCCAGCATCATGCCGCACCAGGGACCAGCCAGGACCCGCGACAATTCCAGCACCCGAATACCAGCAAGCGCGGTCATCTTGATCTCCCAAATCCTGGCGATGGCATCCGGGCATTGTCGCACGCAGGGCTGGGTCGGCGACCCAAGTCTGGCGACCTCGGCTACTTCGCCTGGCCAATTGGGCGGCGCGCCCCGGCGGCGAGACCGCGCGACTTCCGCCCGCTGTGTTTGATGCCGGCGCCCCACCGCTTTCAGATGACGAGCTCGCAATACCTGTATCTCTGGCGTCGTCGGCAACTCATTGAGGCGTTTGGTGGCCACGCCGACGTTTTCGCCAACCTGTTGGTCGCCGCCCATCCAGATTGGGACCAAGCGCTGGCGATGGCGATGCCTTCGGCTGTCATCACCGGGCCGGAATGCCTACGCCGAGCCGCCTGGATCACCCAAATCCCGAATCGCCCGGACGTGGCGGTTTTGGCATCGTCGAGGCTTTTTGCCACCGGTCATTTCAACATCCGCCGACAGTCGGCGGCCTGGTTCGAGCAGATGCGGCCCGGCATGTTGCAGCGCGACGCTGGCCAACCGCGCGCGCCAACTGCATCCGGCATGGGCACTGGCCGACATGTTGGCAACAGAAGGCTGGGGCGCCTGCGGGATCACACCGGATGACGTGGATGGGTCGGCACTCAAGCGCCGGGACCACACGGTGCTGACACAGGCGCTCAACGCCTTGGGCGTCCCGCCGTTACCGGCCTTTGCTGGGCCGAGAGGCGCACCCGGAGTCGGAGTTTCCTACGGCGCTCAGGCACGGCATTGAACCGCCCCTGAGTCGCTGGGAAGCCAGGCACCGCGAACCAACGCTCAGCGGAAACCTCGTGGTCCGGGCTGGTGAATGTGTTCTGTGGCAAGTTTTTCCGGGAACGAACGGAATGCTGCCCGCACCAATGGGAACTGCGGCAATCGCTCGTTGAGCATCTGCCTGATCGCTTCGGCTTGCTTTGCATCACGGGACCGCTTCATGGGGTTGCGGCTCGGCGCCCGCGATAGCCACGTCTTGAACAATTCGTTTCCAGTGCATACCGCCGGCGTAGGCGCGCAGTTTCACCTCGGCGTCACGCAGTGCCTCATAGGTTTGCTGAGTGTCGATTTCGTGCTTGGCTTGTTGATCGGAAATGGCTCGGTGATTGGCGGCAGCGCC
>PEUI01000118.1:505-2569 GCA_002785585.1 Lysobacterales bacterium CG02_land_8_20_14_3_00_62_12 | reverse complement strand
AATTCTCCGAACTGATCGCCAGGCGCTGACCGATGCACCAGCACTTGCTCAGTTATCGCCGTCGCCGTTATCTGCGGCTCAGCCTTGGCTTGCTGGTGGCTTCGTTGCTGATTTATTTCAGTCAAGCGCCGACGCTGCCGCGCAACGGCGGTTCCTGGCAGGGCTACACCCTCGGCGGCGTCGCCACCGCGATGATCTTGTGGCTGGCTTGGTTGGGTCTGCGCAAGCGCAGTTATCGCTCCTCACTTGGCACGGTTCAGGGCTGGACTTCGGCACATGTTTGGCTGGGCCTCTCGGTGTTGCCGATTGCCGCGCTGCATGGCGCCTTTCAGTTTGGCTGGAACGTACACACGCTGGCCTTTGTGCTGTTGACGGCGGTGGTGCTGAGCGGGATCTACGGCATGTTCGCCTATCTCACGCTGCCGCAACGTCTGGTCCGCGTCCATGGCGATCAGAGCCGCGCCGATTGGCTGACCGAGCTCAATGCCATCGACGCCCGCCTGCGCGAATTGGCGGTTGACGCCGACGCTCGCACCCAGGCGATCGTGGAAAGCGCCGTGGATCGCACCAGTCTGGGTGGCGGCGTATTGGCCCAGTGGTTTGGCTTTGATCGCTCCCGGGTGTTGGATCCAGCGGCAGCCGGGCAGGGCTCGCGTTTGCTCGGCAATCGCGGCCAACAGCGCTTGATCGACTTTCTGGCAGCGCGCATTCCGCTGGCAGAGCAACGCGGCGAAGTCGCCATGCTGCAGGAGTTGCTCGCGCTGGCTGGTCGTCGGCGGCGGGTGCTCGACACGCTGCGCAAGGGCGTTCGCTTGAACGCTCGCATCAAGCTCTGGCTGGTGCTGCATATTCCGTTGACGCTGGGTCTGCTGTCGGCGCTGACGGTGCACATCCTCGTCGTCTTTCTGTATTGGTGAGCGCCGTGCAGATCCTCATTCGCCGAATCGAGCGTGATCAGAAAGGCAACGAAGCCTTGTTCGAGAAAACCATCGACAGCGGCACGCTGACGATGGGTCATCGCTTCGATCAGACCCTGCAATTGCTCGATCCGGAAATCGCGCCTTGTCACGCCGTGCTCACGCTGCGCCGTGGCGGCGGTTTCGATCTGCGCACGGTCGGCGCAGCGCGGGTGCAACTGGCCGACAAAACCGTTGCCCGCGCGCGCCTGACAGCGGGCCAAAGCATCGCCATGGGGCGCCAGACTTTGACCGTTGTGGCGCCGCCGCCGGGGTTTGCCGCGGCCATCGAAGTGCTGGCACTGACCCCCGACGAAGCGTTCGGACCGGCCACCCATTTCGTGCTGGAGCTGACCCAGACCGGCCTGCGCAGTCGGCCGCTGGCGTGGTTGCTGCTGCTGATTCCGCTGCTGTTTCTGGCCTTGCCATTGGCCGGCGTGTGGCAACCGGCGCTGGCGACCTGGCTGCGGGCGCAACCCTGGTTACCGGCCGATTCGGTCTGGTCCAGCGGTCCTTTGAGCGGTGCCCACTCAAGCCCCGACATCGGCAGCAATTGCCAGGCCTGCCATTTGAAATTGTTCGAGCCGGCACCGGATCGCGGCTGTGGGCACTGCCACGAAGCCATCAACGCGCACTTTGATCGGCGCCTGGTGGATTCGCCGCTGCTCGACGCCATGGCTTGCGCGCGCTGCCACAAAGAGCACAACGAACCGGGCAATTTGCTGCGCCACGACAGTGCGCTCTGTATCGATTGCCATCGCGAGCTGGGCGCCGTTGCCAAGTCCAAGGGGGCCGCCAAACTATCTGCGCCGGTGTCGGGTCTGGCGCTGGGTAGTCATCCGCAGTTCCCATTCACGCTGTGGCGTTTCGATGCCACCCGGTGGACCTGGTCGCTGAGTCGCCTGCCCAGCGAGGCGCCGCCGGAGCCGCGCGAGGGCTCCAATTTGCGCTTCTCCCATGCCCTCCATCTGGACCCGAAAAAGGTGCAAGTGCCGGGCACCAAGACCTTGCTCGGTTGCGCCGATTGCCACCGCCTCGGCCGCGATCCGGAACATTTCGAACCGATCAGCATGGAAGGCCAATGCCGCCGCTGTCATTCGTTGGCGTT
>PEUI01000118.1:0-496 GCA_002785585.1 Lysobacterales bacterium CG02_land_8_20_14_3_00_62_12 | reverse complement strand
CACGCCGATGTGCCGGCCGCAGTGCGGGCGATTGAAGAGCACTTTATCCGCCAGTTCTTGCTGCCCGGCGCCACCGATGGCAGCAGCCAGCGCAATCGCCGCCGCCCCGGTCAGGTGGTGCTGGCCGATCCCTGCCGCGAAAGTCCGTTGACCTGCGCGCGCGATCGCAGCCGTCTGGAAGCGTTCAATCAGTTTTCACGCTCGGGTTGCATCACCTGTCATCAAGTGACCGAGCAGCCCGAACAACCGTTGCCTGCGCGCTGGCGGGTCAAGCCGGTGCGCCTAGTGGCGGATTGGTATCCGGCGGCGCGGTTCAATCATGTCGCGCATCTGGCGGCGGGTGCCAGCGCGGCCGAACGCGACAAGGCCTGTTCGAGCTGCCACTCCGCCAAGCTTTCCAAAGTCAGCGCCGACATTCTGATTCCCGGGCTGGCACGCTGTCTGGATTGCCACGGCGACCGCGCGAGCCAAGCCAAAGTGAAACTCGACTGCACCG
>PEUI01000218.1:3258-5056 GCA_002785585.1 Lysobacterales bacterium CG02_land_8_20_14_3_00_62_12 | reverse complement strand
GGCGCGCAAAAAAAAACCCCAACCGGGAACGGTTGGGGTTTTGTTAGTGGTGGAGGCGGCGGGAATCGAACCCGCGTCCGAAAGCTCTACGTCCCAGGTACTACATGTGTAGCGTTTCTTTGGTTCTCATGGTCGGGATGCCGAAACGCGCGCTTACCCGGCCACCAGTCTGTAGGTTTTCGTCGCTGACCCCCAGACGAAGGGCAGCGCTTATCTGATGATAGTGACCCGGCTTTTGCGAACATCAGCATAAGCGCAGTCGGGGCTTAGGCCTTAAGCGGCCAGTGCGTAGTTGTCGTCGTTGGCAACTAAAGTTTTGCAGCTGGATTAACGAGGGAAGCTACCTCCTCGACATGCACCCAGCGATTTCGAGTCCCCCGTCGAAGCCGATCGCCCCCGGTTGAACTGGTCATTGCTGAACAGGCAGCAGTATAGGGGCGCGGTGGCGCGATGCAATGCTTATCTTGCGGTGATCTGCGCTCGGGGTTCAGTTTGCGGCAGAGTTTGCTCAGGCGTCGCGGTTTTTGGCGTTGAGGGTGCGGGCTTTTTCGATCTGCCATTCGCGGTCCTTGATGGCATCGCGTTTGTCGTGTTCTTTCTTGCCCTGACCGAGCCCGAGTTCGAGCTTGACCAGGTTGTGTTTCCAGTACATCGCGGTCGGCACCAGGGTGTAGCCCTTGCGTTCCACCTGGCCGACCAGTCGATCGATTTCGCGGCGGTTGAGCAGCAGTTTGCGCGTGCGCCGTTCTTCCGGGTCGATGTGCGTGGAAGCCGATGCCAGTGGCATGATTTGCGCACCAAACAGAAATAATTCGCCGTGGCGAATGATCGCGTAGCCGTCGGTGATGTTGACGCGGCCGGCGCGCAACGATTTGACTTCCCAGCCGTGCAGGGCAATGCCGGCCTCGATGCGTTCGTCGAAGTGGTATTCGTGGCGGGCGCGCTTGTTGAGCGCGATGGTGCCTTTGTGGTCATCCTTATCGGACTTGGGATCGGTTTTTTTTGCCATGGGCTTTCGCTTCCTGTTCGCTACAATTGTCGCCTGAAATGAGCCAGGCGAGTTCGCGCGTTCATCGGTGGGAGATTCAATGAGTAAGGTGATGCGCAGTGCTTTGATCGCGCGGCCGGTGACGCAGGTGTTCGATTTGATCAATGAAGTCGAAGACTACCCGCGGCATTTTTCCTGGTGTCGTGCGGCCAAAGTGTTGGCGCGTGATGAAGACGGATTGCTGGCACGCATGCAGATGCAGTATGCCGGTTTTCATTCCGAGTTCACCACGCGCAATCGGGTGTTGCGACCGACTTTGATCGAACTGGGTTTGGTCGAAGGGCCGTTCTCGAGGTTGCGTGGTAGCTGGCAGTTGCTGGCGTTGGGGGAGAACGGATGCAAGGTGAGTTTGGCGCTCGATTTCGAGTTTGCCGGGCGGCTGTTGGGTTCGGCTTTGGCTTTGGGTTTTCAGGGTTTGGCGGATCGGATGGTGGATGATTTCTCAACCGTGGCGCGGCAGTTGCCGCTGGCTGCTGCCGCATTGCCGGATTTGGTGGCGCAGCCGCCTGGGTGGGCGCCGGTGAACGGTCATGACTGAGCCCGCCGAGATCCGGGTGGAGGTGGCTTTCGCGCTGCCTGATCGGCAATGGCGGCGGGTGGTGCGGGTACCGGTTGGCGCTCGGGTGATCGACGCGATCTTGCAATCGGGCATCGACGATGTGCTCGGCGAGGTGCCTGTGGGTGCGCACAACGTCGGCGTGTTTTCGCGTCCGGTGCGCCTGGATACGCTGCTGCGAGAGGGCGATCGGG
>PEUI01000218.1:1256-3238 GCA_002785585.1 Lysobacterales bacterium CG02_land_8_20_14_3_00_62_12 | reverse complement strand
AGGTGCCATCTTGCTGGTCTTTTGCCCCGTCTGCTTCGTTGCGCAAAGGGTTTCATAGTCGAACTATGCGCCCCTTTGCGCGCCTTGCAGACGAGGCAAAATCCTTCGCAATCCGCCACCTTTAATGATTTACAACGCCTAACCGTTGCCCGGCGCTGCTGCCGAATCGGTAGCTGGAGGCGTCGGCTGATCGTTGTCGCTGGCCGGATCTTGGTCGGGCGCCGCTTGGCTCGGTGCCACTTTATCGGCCTTGGCTTTGTTCTTGCCTTGCTGTTTGTCTTGGGCTTGCTTGGTATTTTTCAGGGTTTTGCTGTCGGTGTCGCGATCTCCGCTTGGACGTAGCGCCTGCGATTGCAGGAACAATTCGTCTTCATCCTGCGGCTGCCAGTCGCCTTCGATCTTGGCCAGGGTATCGCCTTCGAATCGCAGCGACAGGTTTTTGATGTCGGCCTTGCGGCCGCGACGGCTGTAGGAAGTGAGGTATTCCCAGCGATCCTGGTTGAAGGGAGAGTTGACCAGTGGCGTGCCCATGACCACCGTTACCTGGCGCTTGGTCATGCCGGGTTTGAGCTTGTCGACCATTTTCTGGTCGACCAGATTGCCCTGACGCATATCCATTTTGTAGATCGCCACGCAGCCAGACAGCAAGGCGAGGGCAAGAAAAAGAAGAACGCGCATTGGGCCTTCCAGACGGTGAATTGAAGTCGGCGATGATACAGGGGATGCCGCGCTGAAAACACCGCGACCGATCGACGTTCAGCGCCGGTCGGGGTCTGTTGTAGACTCGGCGCGAGCCACCGGAGTCTGTCGTGAAAGCCATGTCACATCGTTCATCAACCCGCGCCGCTGAAAAAGCCGCCGCGCCTCGCGAGACCGAAGACCTGCGCAAGGCCGGCCTCAAGGTGACTTTGCCCCGGGTGCGCATCCTCGAAATACTGGAAAAGGCCGGTGGCCGCCATCTGACGGCGGAAGAGATTTTCAAGGAACTGCTCGAGCAGCAAGGCGACATTGGCCTGGCCACGATCTATCGCGTGTTGATGCAGTTCGAAGCCGCTGGCATTGTCATCAAACACAACTTCGAAGGCGGTCAGTCGGTGTTTGAGCTCGATCGCGGCGAGCACCACGACCACATGATCGATCTGGATACCGGCAAGGTGATCGAGTTTGTCGATGCCGAAATCGAGCGTCTGCAAAAATCCATCGCCGCCCGCCACGGCTATCAGATCGAAGACCACCGCATGGTGCTGTACGTGCGCGCCAAGGCGAAAGCTTAGGCGTCGCGCACGGCGCAAGTTATTTTTGCGCGCCGCCTTGGGTCTGGCGCCAGCGCGACAGCAGACCGAACAACCACCAGCCCAGTCGGCCGATGACTTTGGGTTCCGCCATGATGATCAGTCGGGAGTCAGCGAGCGCGGCGCTGCGATGCACGGATCCCGCCTGAAAACCGGCATCACTGGTCATGCTGACGAACGCGGCGCGATTCGGATAGCGCACCAGCAACACTTCATCCCAAAGCTCACCCTCGGCGGCGATCAACGCCAGACTGGCCTTGGCTTTGAAGATGACGCGGCCACCGACGCGACGCAGATGCGGCAGTGTCAGGCCAGAATACAGCGCATAGGCTTCGCGTCCGCTGCGCGCGGCGCCCGAGCTGGCGGCGGCGTCTGGATACGAGGCCCAGGTATTGAAGCGCAACAGATTCAACATCACCAGGGCGCCGCGCGCCGGGACTTGTTGTGGCAAGGCTGCGATGGCGCTGTCGCGCGGGCGAATTTCGGGCATGGCGGCGGGCTCCTCGGTGGCTGGCGGTTTAAGCCTAGCAGCAGCCACCAGGTCGGTGGCGCGACCCAGTGTCGGCGCTGAGGGGGTTGGATCGCGCTGCACGCGCCGGGCTGGTGTCGCAGTCCGTGAGATGCCCATCGGCTATCCACGGACTGGCGTTTTCTGTGAGATGCCAACCGGTTATCCACAGACTTGTGCTT
>PEUI01000218.1:0-1175 GCA_002785585.1 Lysobacterales bacterium CG02_land_8_20_14_3_00_62_12 | reverse complement strand
GGGTAGCGGATCGGCTGATCGAAAGCGATTTTTATCGACGCGATCACCAGATGATTTTTCGCGCCATCGGCGAGCTGCAAAACCAGAGTATGCCACCGGATGCGGTGACCTTGGGCGAATGGTTCGAGTCGCAAGGCATCGCCGAGTTGGTGGGGGGCTCGCGCTACATTCTGGAACTGGCCAGCACCACCCCCAGCGCCGCCAATATCACCGCCTACGCCGATATCGTTCGCGACAAATCGGTGTTGCGCAAACTGATTGACGCCGGCACCGAAATCACCAGTGATGGGTTCGAGCCGGAGGGGCGGGCGACCCAGGCGATTCTGGAAAAAGCCGAGATGAGTGTGTTCCGCATCGCCGAGGCGGGCGCCCGCGGGCGCCAGGGTTTTGTGCCGATGCGGGCGGCGGTGAAAGAAGCGTTTCAACAGTTGCAGCAACGCTTCGAGAACAAGGGCGCAATCACCGGCCTGCCGACCGGGTTCACCGATCTCGATGAGATCACCGCCGGCTTGCAGCCTTCGGATCTGATTATCGTGGCGGCGCGGCCGTCGATGGGCAAGACCGCATTGGCGGTAAATATTGCCGAGTACGCGGCGATCAAGACCAAGAAAGCGGTGGCGGTGTTTTCGATGGAAATGTCGGCCTCGCAGTTGGCGTTTCGCTTGATCTCCTCGCTCGGCCGCATCAATCAACAGCATTTGCGCACCGGCGATTTGCAGGATGAAGAGTGGCCACGGGTGACCTCGGCCATCACCTTGCTCGGCGAAGCGAAGATTTTTATCGACGACACACCAGGGCTGTCACCGGTGGAACTGCGCTCGCGTTCGCGGCGCTTGAAGCGCGAACACGACCTCGGCCTGATCGTGGTGGACTACCTGCAACTGATGGCGGTGCCGGGCAATCAGGAGAATCGCGCCACCGAGATTTCGGAGATCACCCGTGGACTCAAAGCCCTGGCCAAAGAACTGAACGTGCCGGTGATGGCGTTGTCGCAGCTCAACCGTTCGCTGGAACAACGCTCCGACAAGCGTCCGGTGATGGCGGATCTACGGGAATCCGGAGCCATCGAGCAAGACGCTGACGTGATCTTGTTTATCTATCGCGATGAGGTTTACAACAAGGACTCAACCGACAAGGGCATGGCCGAGATCATCATCAGCAAGCAGCGCAATGGC
>PEUI01000035.1:1891-9573 GCA_002785585.1 Lysobacterales bacterium CG02_land_8_20_14_3_00_62_12 | reverse complement strand
ATGGATGGGCGAGGTAGGCCGCGTCGGGAACCGGCGGCCGAGAGCACCAAAAGTAGGCGCTTTAGGCGATGCAGGAGCAATTGCCGGATCCGACCTACGGCTTCGACGCGGGGCTTGATCCGACCCACGGTTGCGGGCACGCCAGGATTCGCTGCTGCCGCCTTGAAAATGGCCAGGACGCACGCACATCCGGGTTTCGGTCCGGATACTCCTCACCATGTCGAACTTGAGCCCGCGGGAAATTGTCGAGGCGCTGGATAAACACATCATCGGCCAGAACGAGGCCAAGCGCGCGGTCGCCATCGCCCTGCGCAATCGCTGGCGGCGAATGCAGATCGACCCCGCAATGCGCGATGAAGTGACCCCCAAGAACATCCTGATGATCGGCCCGACCGGCGTCGGCAAAACCGAGATCGCCCGGCGTCTGGCGCAACTGGCCGACGCGCCGTTCGTCAAGGTCGAGGCGACCAAGTTCACCGAGGTCGGTTATGTCGGCAAGGACGTGGAAACCATCGTCCGCGACTTGATGGATTTTGCCGTCAAACAGGTGCGTGAGCAGGCCAAAATCAAAGTGCGCGCCAAAGCCGAGGCTAACGCGGAAGAGCGCCTGCTCGATGCGCTGTTACCGCGCGCGCAGAGCGTCCGCGTCTGGGGTGAAGAACCCACACCCAGCGACGAGGATTCGCGTACCCGTGAGAAGTTTCGGCAGTTGCTGCGCGAAGGCAAATTGGCCGAGCGGGAAATCGAACTGGACTTCTCGCTCAACCTCGGCGTCGAGATCATGGCGCCCCCGGGCATGGAAGAAATGAGCCAGCAACTCAAGCAGATGTTCTCCTCGATGGGCGGACAGAAATCGCAGAAACGCAAACTCAGCGTCGCCCAGGCGTTGCCACAGTTGATCGAAGAGGAAGCCGGCAAACTGCTCAACGAAGACGAGGTCCGCGCCGCCGCACTGGAAGCCGCCGAGCAGCGTGGCATCGTCTTCATCGATGAGATCGACAAAGTCTGTCAGCGCTCGGACTGGGGCGGTGCCGGTGTCTCCCGCGAAGGCGTGCAACGCGACTTGCTGCCGCTGGTCGAAGGCGCCACCGTCAGCACCCGCCACGGTCCGGTGCGCACCGACCACGTCTTGTTCATCGCCTCGGGGGCGTTTCACGTCGCCAAACCGTCCGACCTGATTCCGGAACTGCAAGGTCGCTTTCCGATCCGGGTGGAACTCAAGGCGCTGACCATCGACGATTTCAAACGCATTCTGGCCGAGCCACAAGCAGCGCTGACCAAGCAATACGCGGCACTGCTGGCGACCGAAGGGGTGACGCTGATTTTCGAAACCTCCGGCATCGACCGACTGGCCGAACTGGCGTTCGCCTTGAACGAGCGGCAAGAGAATATCGGTGCCCGGCGCCTCGGCACCGTGCTCGAACGGCTGCTGGAGAAAGTTTCCTTCGAAGCCGACGCCAGCACGCCCGGCGAGCTGCGTATCGACCGCGCCTTGGTCGATGCCGAACTCGGCGAGATCGCCGGCAATCCGGATTTGTCGCGCTACATCCTCTGAGCATCGACATGGCTACGGCCGGCTGCACCGTCCAGCAGGGCACAGTCTGCGCGTTGTGGGTGTCACGGCGACCCGGCGTCGCTGCCGCCCGGGTAGCGATGCCAGCGTTGGCGTTAACCGGAGCCCACCGCAAGAAACCACAGGGCGCAGCCGCAACCGAGCCACCGTCACCGGCTCGGTCGGCTTGCCCCAAGCGGCAGGTCGGCTAAACTTAACCGCATGAACAAAGTCGTTGAACTTCGTCCCAAGTCGATCCCCGCGCGGGTGCGCGAGGCGCACCGCCAGCGCACACTGGTGCGGGTGTGGCGCGATAAATTGGAGCCGGGCAGCTTTACCGGCTATGTCGCCGCCGTGGGCAAGGAACGCTTTTTGCTCTGGGTGCTCGGCGATTACATCGGCTTTGACGGTTGGTTTGTGCTGCGCTACCGCGACGTCAGCCAGCTGGAAACGCCCGACCAGTACGCCAGTTTTCTGGAACAGGCCATCAGCCGACGCAAACTCGATCCGCAATTCAAGCTGGAGTTTCCGCTCGACGACTTGCCGACGATTTTGCGTGCGGCGGCCGAGCTGGCGCCGGTGCTGAGCATTTATGTGGATACCGAAGCCGAATCGGAAGTCTGCTACATCGGCAAGTTGTTGGGTTTCGATGGCGATGGTTGCAACTTGCAGGAAATCTCTCCGCACGCCGTGTGGTTGCGCGAAGAATCCGCCTTTGGCTGGGATGAAATCTCGGCCATCAGCGTGCTTGAGCCCTACGCCATTGCCCTGGCCGAAGTCGCCGGCTGCGCACCAGCGCTGGAAGCCAGCGTCAACGAACCCGGACGACAGCATTGACGCCGAGTCTGCTCGCGCGCTGCTCGCGGTAGCCCGCCCACCCAGCCAACGAGTAAGCCCCATGCCCTGGCCCACCGCCATCAAGCTGCACCGCGCCTCGCGGGTGTTGGAAATCACTTTCGATAGCGGCGAGACCTTTCGTCTGCCGGCGGAGTTTCTGCGCGTGCATTCGCCCAGCGCCGAAGTCCAGGGCCATGGCCCCAGTCAACGCGTGCTGCAACTGAACAAACAGCTAGTCAACATCAGCGCCGTCGTGCCGATGGGCAATTACGCGGTGCAACTGGATTTTGATGATGGCCACAACACCGGTTTGTTTAGCTGGGAAACGCTCTACGACTTCGGTTGCCATCAGACCGAATACTGGCAAAATTATCTGGATGCGCTCGCCGCCGCCGGCCATCCCTACACCGCAGCACCGGCTTGAATTGCCGGGCGCACTACAATGCGATCTGGTTGGCCCCGAGAACCCCGATGACCCGAGCAAACGCTGATCGCCCCGCCGCCGAAGTCGATTTCGGTTTTCGCAAAGTGGCTGCGGACGAAAAAACCCGCCTGGTCGGGCAAGTATTTTCATCGGTCGCCGGCAACTACGACCTGATGAACGACTTGATGAGCTTTGGTATCCATCGGCTCTGGAAGCGGCATTTCGTGGCCAGTTCCGGCGTGCGCCGGGGGGATCGCGTGCTCGATCTGGCCGGTGGCACCGGCGATATCGCGGTACTGATGCACCGCCGCGTGGGAAACGAAGGCGAGGTCGTGATCGGCGATATCAATGCCGAGATGCTTGCGGTCGGTCGTGATCGGCTGACTGATCGCGGCTTGATCGACGGGCTCCGCTACGTGCGCCTGAATGCGGAAGCGCTGCCGTTTCCCGACCAGCATTTCCATGCCGTGATGATCGCCTTTGGCCTGCGCAACGTCACCGACAAAGCCGCCGCCTTGCGCGAAATGCGGCGCGTGCTCAAACCCGGTGGCAAAGCCATGGTGCTGGAGTTCTCGACGGTCACCGAGCCCCTGCTCAAGCCGCTGTATGACCTGCACAGTTTCCAGATCCTGCCGCGGCTCGGTCGGCTAATCGCCAATGATGCCGACAGTTATCGCTATCTGGCCGAATCGATCCGCAAACATCCGGACCAGGAAACCCTCAAGCAGATGCTGCTCGACGCCGGTTTCGATCATGCCGACTACCGCAATTTGAGCGCCGGCATTGTCGCCATCCACACCGGTGTTCGCGGCTGACGGCTGGCGCTGGAGCTGGGGTGGATGCGCTGCACTTATCCGCTTTCTACGTTGCATTTTAAAGCAGGGTGGGGGCAACCCACCGAACCCGCAACGGCCTGAATGGTGGGTTGTCACCCACCCTACAAAAATTGTCACCCACTCTACAAAAACTCGGCGCGGTCACCGTGCTGTTGGTCCGTGGCTCACAAGGCAGCGCGCTAAGATGCGCCTTCAAGGATTGCTCAAGGAGATTTCGATGTCGATCACAGCTCGTTTTTCTGCACGTTTTTCCACTATCGCCTTCGCGCTGATGAGTTTGCTGTTGGCGGCCGTGCCGGTATTTGCCAGTAACCCCGCCCGCGACGATCACAGCGTCGCCCGACTCGATGAGGTGCGCGTCCAGCAGGTGTTTCTGGATCTGGATCTGAGCTTTGAACAGCAGACCCTGTCCGGTTTTGCGGAGCTGACTTTGCAGTGGAAAAATCCGGCCGCGCGCCGACTTGATCTGGACACCCGCGACTTGCTGATCGATCACGTCAGCGCCAGCGACGCTGCCGGCCATTGGTCGAACGCCGCGTTCAGTCTCGGCGCACGGCATCCGGCCTTTGGTCAGCCGCTCAACATTCGCCTGGCCCAGCAAGCGACCAAGGTGCGGGTTTATTACCGTACTTCACCGCAGGCTTCCGGCTTGCAATGGCTGCGTCCGGAGCAAACTCTCGGCAAGGTCAAGCCGTTCATGTTCTCGCAGGCCGAAGCCATTCACGCGCGCAGTTTTGTGCCGCTGCAAGATACCCCCGCGGTGCGCTTTACCTACACCGCGCGGATCACCGCGCCCGCTGGCATCCGCGTGGTGATGAGCGCCGACAACGACGCCAACGCCAGCGGTCAAGGCGGCTACCGCTTCGCCATGCCGCAGGCGATTCCGTCGTACTTGCTGGCGATTGCCGCTGGCGATCTCGCCTTCAAATCGCTGGGCCCACGCACCGGCGTCTACACCGAGCCGGCCCGTCTCGACGCCGCCGTGGCCGAGTTTGCCGACACCGAGGCGATGATTGCCGCTACCGAAAAAATGTATGGCCCATACCGCTGGGGCCGTTACGACTTGTTGATCCTGCCGCCCTCGTTTCCGTTTGGCGGCATGGAAAATCCGCGGCTGTCGTTCATCACGCCGACGGTGATCGCCGGTGACAAATCCCTGGTCGCGTTGATCGCGCACGAGCTGGCGCATTCGTGGTCGGGCAATTTGGTGACCAATTCCAGTTGGAAAGATATTTGGTTGAACGAAGGTTTTACCAGTTATGTCGAGAACCGCATCGTCGAGGCCGTCTACGGGGTCGAGCAGGCGCGGATGCAGCAGGTCGTCGGCCAGCACGAGCTGAAAGAAGAAATGCAGAGCATGGCCGTTGCCGATCAGGCGCTGGTGCAGAACGTCAAGAATCGCGATCCGGACGACGCTTTCTCGGGTGTGCCCTACACCAAAGGCGAGTGGTTGTTGCGCACGCTGGAACAACGTTTTGGCCGTGAGCGCTTTGATGCCGTGGTCCGCGCCTGGTTTGACGAGCACGCGTTTCAGAGCGTCAGCAGCGACGATTTTCTGGCGTTTTTCGGCGCGCGCCTGTGGTCGGCCAAGGACGCGCCGATGCAGCGCAACGAAGTCGATGGTTGGCTGTATCAGCCGGGCATTCCGAAGAGTGCGCTGCTGGCCGATTCTTCCGCACTCAATGTGGTGGATGCCGTGCGTAGCGAATTTGTCGCTGGCAAAATCGACGCCAAAGCACTCAAGGCGGATGCCTGGAGCACCAACGAATGGTTGCATTTTCTCAATGGCCTGCCGGTGGATCTGCCGGTCGAACGGCTCGCTGATCTCGACCAGACCTGCCAGCTCACTGGCACCGGCAATGCCGAAATCGCCTTCCGCTTTTATCTGGCTGGGATCCGTGCCGACTATGCCCCGATGCGCGCGGCACTGAAGGCGCATTTGATCGCCATCGGCCGCCGCAAGTTGATGGTGCCGCTGTGGACCGAACTCGCCAAGACCCCAGCCAACCAGGCGTGGGCGCTGGCGGTCTACCAAATCGCGCGTCCCGGTTACCATCCGATTGCGCAGAACACGGTGGATCAAGTGCTGGGCTACTCGCCGCCGCAGACGCGCTAGACTTTGATCGGCGGTCGGCATTGCGACGACGACAACGATCAGGAGCTGCGGACATGCGCACTGCCACTCGATGGTTACGCCGCACACTGATTTTGTTGGCGCTGTTGTTGCTGTTGGGCGGCGCCACGGTGCTGGTGTTGTATCGCACGGCACCGGAACGCTTGCTGGATGCCAATTTTGCCGCCGAGCGCTGGTGGGGCGGACTCGGCACACGCAGTATCGACATCGACGGTAGCCGCTGGCGCTACAACGAGGGCGGCCGCGGCGAGCCGGTGCTGTTGGTCCACGGCATGGCCGGATCGAAAGAAAACTGGAGCCTGCTGGCGCACTATTTGACCGGCCACTACCGCGTCATCGTGCCCGATCAGTTGGGCTTCGGCGCCAGCCCGAACGCGCCCGACGGCAATTACCGCGTCACCGTTCAAGCCAAGCGCTTGAAAGCGTTCACCGACGCGCTCGGCCTCCAGCGCTTGCATCTGGTCGGCCATTCGATGGGAGGGCATATTGCCGGTGTATTCGCCGGACGCTATCCGGAACGAGTGCAATCGCTGACGCTGATGGATTCGGCCGGCGTACACTTCAAGCCGAACGCTTTCAGCGAGCGGATTGAGCGTGGCGAAAACCCCTTTGCCACCGAGACCACCGAGAAATTTGATGCCTTTATGGCGATGATTTTTGTGCATCCGCCGTTCGCACCCGAACGACTGCGGATGGCCTACGCAGCCAGAAACGCCCCGCGGGCGCGGCTGTGGGGGCTGATCCTCAAACGCCAAATCGCTGCCAAGTGGCGCTTTTACTTGGAAGACCACCTCGACAAAATTCAGGCGCCAAGTCTGCTGGTGTGGTGCGATCAAGATCGCCTGCTCGACGTAAGCTCGGTAGCCGCTTTCCGCACCGAGCTGCCCGGCGCTCGCGTCGAAATCCTCAACGGCTGCGGACATATGCCGATGATGGAGCGGCCGCGCGAAACCGCGGCGCTGCTCAGCCAGCACTTCGAAAAAGCGCGCTAGCAGCGGCCAGGCGCTTACCGGGCAAGCGACGCTGGTCCGTTGGGTTCGGCCGACGGCGCCATCGCAAGGTTCCGCATGGCGCCAACGTTTTAGTTCTTGCCAAACTCGCTGGGCGCGGGCGGTGCGATGACCTTTACCGGTGGCGCGGCATCGAGTTGGCGCAGCAGTTCTTCGATGGCACGTTCCAGCGTGGGATCGTGACCGGCAGCGATCGCTTCGGGTCGGTCGATGACTTCGATGTCGGGGGCGACGCCCTCGTTTTCCACCGCCCAGTGATTGTCGGTATCGATGAATCGGAAGGTCGCGGCGAGCACGCTACCGCCATCGGCCAGCCCAGGATTGCCGCTGATGCCGATCAGACCACCCCAGGTGCGGGTGCCGATCAACGGACCCAGTTTGAGTTTGCGGAAATAGTACGGCAGCGCATCGCCGCCGGAGCTGGATAGACCGTTGATCAACATCGCCTTCGGCCCGACGTGCGAGAGCAGCGGCGTGGCGGCGGGCTCCAGGCCGCGACGTTTCCAGTAATTGAGCGGCTGGCGACCGAGCATTTCCACCATGCGATCCGGAATGAAGCCGCCGCCGTTGTAGCGGTCGTCGATAATCAGCGCGTCTTTGTGGGCGTAGGCGAGAAAGCCGCGCATCAATTCGCGGTTGCCCTCGATCGCGGTGTTCGGCAGGTGCAGGTAGCCGATGCGGCCGCCGCTCAATCGATCCACCATGGCGCGCCGGGTTTGCACCCAATCGAGGTAGCGCAGCCAACGCTCGCTACTTTGCAGATGCACGCGCACTGGCCGCGCTTTGTCGGCGTTGGGTTGTGCGCTGACTTTCAATTCGACGACCCGGTCGGCCTTGCCCGCAAACAGGGCGTAAGCATTTTGGACGCTGCGCGCATCGACGCCATCGA
>PEUI01000035.1:0-1885 GCA_002785585.1 Lysobacterales bacterium CG02_land_8_20_14_3_00_62_12 | reverse complement strand
TCAGATAGTCACCGACCGCCACTTCGCTGCCGGGCTCGGTCAATGGCGAACGAAACTCGGGCGACCAATTTTCGCCCGGAAAGATTTTGTCGATGCGAAAAAAGCCCGAGTCATCGGACTTCAGTTCGGCACCCAAAAAACCGCCCGGTTTGCGCTCGATCAGCGGTTGATCGCCACCTTGCACATAAACATGCCCGGAGTTGAGTTCGCCGGCCAGTTCGTGCAGCAAGTAGTCGAGATCGGCGCGACTGGCGAGCTGATCGACCAGCGGCAGATAGCGATCCCGCACCGCCGTCCAGCGTTCGCTGCCGCCGTGCAGGTCGGCGTCGTAAAACCAGTCGCGCAGGATCCGCCAGGCATCGACAAACATTTGGTGCCATTCGACCCGCGGATCGATGCTGAGCTCGAGATTTTTCAGCTCCAGTTTGCCGGCGGCGATATCGACCTCGGCCTTTGGGGCGATCAGCGACCAAGCAGCGGCCTGGCGCAGCAACAGGTGTTCCTGATCCCGACTCAAGGCATAGCCCTGGACCTCAGTGGCGAGCTGGCGTGGTTTGTCCTCGCCCTGAAACCACCGCGACAGAATGCCACCGGCATCAGCGGTTTCCATGCCCAGATAAATCACCCCATCGTTGACCGCGCTCAGCGCCGAATAATTGCCGGGCGGCATCGGCAACGCCACCACCCGCGCGGCAAAACCGGCCACATCCACGCGCACGCGATTGCTATCGGCGGACTTCTGATCGGCGCTTGGCGGAGGCTCGGCTTCATCGCTGTCGAGCGCAGCGATGCTGGGACCGTCGCTGCGCAAACTGGCGGCATAAAGACGGCTGGCTTTGGTGTACAGGTAATTGTCTTCGAAGGCACTGCGGGTGAGATTGAAATCGCGGTTGGAGACAAAATACAAATAGCGACCTTTTGGGTCGAACGCGGGCCACAGATTGGGCGCGGTATCTTCGAGCAGCGCTTGTGCGCGGTGCTGGTCGAGCGTGTACAGCCAGATCGTCGGCAGTTGCGACTTGCCGGTTTTTTCGTAGGCGATATAGCGTGAATCCGGCGACCAGGCCAGGTGATCGAGTTCGCCATAGTCGCCGTGGTCGGCATCGACGACGACCCGGCTGGTAATGTCGACGATGCGCAGGCGGTGGCGTTGATCGGTGTAGGCGAGCAGGCGCGAATCCGGCGACCACAGCGGCGGATTGATCCAGCTGTCGCCGTGCTCGGTCAACTGCCGTGGCGTGCCCTCACCGTGCTGGGCGCGGACATAGATTTCGTATTCGCCGCTGGCATCGGATAGGTAGGCAATGCTCGCGCCATCCGGCGACCAACTGGCGCCGATCTCGCGCGCGGCAGGGCTGTGACTGAGATTGCGGATCACGCCTTTCTTGGCCGGCACGGTGAACAGTTCGCCGCGCGCGGCCATCAGCACCCGCTGCCCATTCGGCGAAAGATCAAACGATTCGACCTGCGCGCTGACATTCTTGATCACCGGCAGTGTTTCGGCCTGATCGGCGATGACGTTGATCGACAGGCGTTTGGCCTGGCCGCTGGCGGTGTCCAGGCGCCAGATCGACCCGGCTTGTTCGAAGACCATGCCAGCGGGTCCGGCGCTCGGCCAGAGCACATCAAAATCGCTGAACGTGGTCAGCGCGGTCGGCGCCGTGGTCCGGTCATCGGTACCCACTGGCAACCGATACAGGTTGAGGGTTGGCGTGCGGTCCGAGACAAAATAGATCGCATCGCCCAACCACATCGGCTGCTGATCGGTGCCGGCAAACTGGGTCAGGCGCTGCGATTGGTTGGCGACCAAATCGTAAGTCCACACGTCCTGGGCACGGCCGCCGCGATAGCGTTTCCAACTGCGGAAGTCACGGTCGATCGGCGT
>PEUI01000257.1:27052-27307 GCA_002785585.1 Lysobacterales bacterium CG02_land_8_20_14_3_00_62_12 | reverse complement strand
GAACTGGCAGCAACCAGCGGGCGTCGTGGGCGATGCTGGCGGACAGCAGGCAGCCGTGGCAGCCGGTGTAGGCGCCGACCGATTGATCGACCAGCAGCGCGCGCCAGATCACGACCGCCAACAAACTGGCGATAAAACTCAGCAGCAGCCAGACGGCGGCCGCGTGCGGGCGCCCGGGCTCGGCCGAGGTCGGCGCTTGGGGAGCAGTGTCAGCAACGTTCGCAAGCAATCGGATCACCAGGGCAGGCAAGGTGC
>PEUI01000257.1:0-26924 GCA_002785585.1 Lysobacterales bacterium CG02_land_8_20_14_3_00_62_12 | reverse complement strand
CCGAGCAGCGCCGGTTTGCGGAGGCCGCCAGGCCGCGCGGGCGTTGCCGCGCCGATCCAACCAACCAGTTGGCCAACGCCTTAGCCGCGATAGATCTGGTACAGCAGCAAGTAAACGACCACCCCCGACAGCGACACATACATCCACACCGGCCAGGTCCAGCGCGCCAACGGCCGGTGCCGGGCATCGATGCGGTTGAGGCCAAACCAGGCCGTTGCCAGCACCAGCGGGATCGCCAGCGCGGCCAAGACAACATGACTGATCAGCAGGGCGTAGTAGACCGGCCGGATCCAGCCATAGCCACGAAATACGAAGATCGGCGCGCTGTAGTGGTAAGTGATGTAGCCCACCAGGAACAACGCCGAAACCCCCAGCGCCGCGAGCATGGCACGGCGATGCGCGGCGATTTTGCGTTGTTGAATCAACACCCGCGCAACGATCAACAACAGCGCCGTCAAAGCGTTGAGACTGGCGTTGATATGCGGCAGCAAATGGGCCAAGTGCATCGGACGACCGGATGGCAAGCGCGGGCTTGCATTCTCGCAGGGCACAGGCGAAGACGGCATTGACCGGCGTCAAGCCGCGGCCGCGCCATCGCGACGCTGACCACCCCAAGACGTAGGTCGATCTGGGCCCGGGTTGACCTAGGTCAACGACACCCCACGGGTCGCGGGCGGACGATGCCGACCGACCACCGACGCCAGCCGGCGTTGGCAGCGCAGCAACCGGAGACCGATCCGATGAACGAGACCCACCCAAAAGACGAAAAGGTTCCGCTGATGCAGCAGCTATTGGACAACCCATTCCTGCTGCTGTTTCTCGGCGTGATGATTCCCATGGTGGTTTATACCCTGTGGGGAGTCATCGACATTCTGACGATTCCGCTTGCCCAATAATTTCGCAGCAGCGCCAACTTCGGGGAACAACTCATGAGCGCAATTTTACCGCCAGCCGAACGCCTGTGGTGGAAACACCCACTGGATCGCGTCGAGGGCACCTGGATCGCCATTGCTTTTGTCTGGTGCCTGGTGATGTTTTTCATGATGATCTACTGGCACGCCTACGGCCAGCAGAATCTATCCACCGAGACCTACAAGACGACGCCGGAGTTGTTCGCCAAAAAGGCCCAGGCGGTGATCGACAAATACACCATCCGCACCGAAACCGATGGCCACATTCCGGTGGTGGCGGTGCCGCCGGGGGGCGATGTCTACCTGATTGCGCGACTGTGGAATTTCTCACCCATCCTGGAGTTCGAGAAAGGCCAGACCTATCGCCTGCACATGACGTCGATGGACTACAACCACGGTTTTTCGTTGCAGCCGGCCAACATCAATATCCAGATCGTGCCGGGCTATGAACACGTGGTCACGATCACACCGAACCAGAGCGGCACCTTTTCGGTGGTGTGCAACGAATATTGCGGAATCGGCCATCACACGATGGTCGGTCGCATCTACGTCAAATAGCGGAGACCGACCATGTCCCAAACCACCACCTACCGGACCTGCCCGCGTTCCGGGCTGCAGTTCGAAGCCAACGCCGAAAAATTGATGACCGCCAACGCCGTAACGGCGGTGGTGTTTCTGCTGCTCGGCGGCATTCTCGCGATTGGTGTCGTGCTGACCCGTTGGCCGGCAGTCCACTGGCTCGAAGCCGGCCGGTTCTACCAGGTACTGACCGCCCACGGCCTGGACATGCTGATCTTCTGGGTGATTTTCTTCGAGATCGCGGTGCTGTATTTCTGCTCTTCCACGCTGCTGCGTTGTCGCTTGGCGACCCCTAAAATCGCCTGGCTGGCGTTTGCCCTGATGCTGATCGGCGCGGTCACCAACAACGTCGCCGTGTACCAGGGCGGGTCGAGCGTGATGATGACCTCCTACGTGCCGATGATGGCGGCGCCGTCGTTTTATCTCGGCCTGATTCTCTTCGCCGTCGGCGCCTTGATCGCCTGCTTTGTGTTCTTCGGCACGCTGGTCGTCGCCAAGCGTGACCAGACCTATCAGGGCTCGGTACCGCTGGTGACCTTCGGCGCCATCACCGCGTGCATCATCGCCGTGTTCACCATTGCCTCGGGCGCGATCATTCTGATCCCGACTTACCTGCTGTCGCTGGGCGTGATCGACCGGGTCGATCCGCTGGTCTACCGCACCATCTGGTGGGCCTTCGGCCATTCCTCGCAACAAATCAATGTCGCCGCCCATATTTCGATCTGGTACGCGGTCGCGGCGATCACCTTCGGCGCCAAGCCAATGTCGGAACGGGTCAGTCGTGGCGCCTTTCTGCTGTATATCCTGTTCCTGCAATTGGCCAGCGCCCACCATTTGTTGTCGGATCCGGGCATGAGCACCGAGTGGAAGATCGTCAATACCAGCTATTTCATGTATTTCGCCGTGTTGGCGTCGATGATCCACGGTTTGACCGTTCCCGGCGCGATCGAAGTGGCGCAACGGGCGAAGGGCTACAACAAAGGTCTGTTCGAGTGGCTGCGCAAGGCGCCTTGGGGCAACCCGACATTTTCCGGCGTGTTCATTTCGATCATCGGCTTTGGTTTTCTCGGCGGCATCTCCGGGGTCATGATGGGCACCGAGCAACTGAACATGCTGATCCACAACACGGTTTACGTGCCCGGGCATTTCCACGCGACGGTGGTGATCGGCACCACCTTGTCGTTCATGGCGCTGACCTATTTTCTGATCCCGGTGCTGTTCAAGCGCGAAATGATCAACCCCGGCCTGGCCAAGTGGCAGCCCTATCTGTTTGGTCTGTCGATGTACTTTTTCTGTTTGGTGATGATGGGTGCGGGCACCCTCGGGGTACCGCGTCGCCACTGGGATCTGTCGTTCAGCGGCGTGGCGATGGCCTACGAGTGGCCGGGCGCGGCCTACCTGATGATGGGCCTGGTCGGCATCGCCGGGGTCGCGGCGATCATCGGTGGCGCGATCTATATCTACATCACCGTGGGCTCGCTGCTCTGGGGTAAACGCCTCGATCAGGGCGAACGCAGTCCGGCGCCGACGCCGATCCCGCTGACCGCGCCGACCGCCGCCGTGCAGACTTACGGTTCCACCGGTTTCGCCGCACCCGGCACCTTCGTGCTGGCGCTGGTGTTCCTGGTGTCCTTCGTCTTGTATTACTTCATCAACTGGAAATACCTGTCTACGTTGTGGGGCCTCAGTTGAGCGCGCGGCGACGGCGCTGACCGCGTGCCGCCGCCGCTTGGCCACCGCCGCGACGCTTTCATCAAGGATGATTGCTGCATTTGAGGACCCAAACCATGAACACGCTCTTGCTTGCCAGCGACCCCTCGATCGGATCGCTAATGCGTGCGGTGATCAGCCTGTTCAAGTTGCGTATCGGCGTGCTGATCGCGATCACCGCGCTGGTCGGCTTCGTGGTCACCCCGGGCTCTGCGGCGACGCCGATGCAAGCCCTGCTATTGACGCTGGCCACCTTGCTGGCGTCGGCCAGCGCCGGTGCCTTCAACCAATATTACGAGTACGTCAGCGACCGCCTGATGCGGCGCACGCGCGAACGCGCGTTTGCCACTGGTGTCTTGCCGCACCACCCGGCGTGGCTGCTGCTGTTCGCCGCGATGCTGGTGCTCGCGGTCGCCAGTACCTGGCTACTGGTCAACCCCTTGGCGGCGATCTTCGTGTTTCTCGGTGCGTTTGTTTACGCCGTGGTTTATACGGTCTGGTGGAAGCGACGCAGTTGGTTGAACATCGTCATCGGTGGGCTCGCCGGCAGTTTTGCCGTGCTTGCCGGCGGCGCCGCCGCGAATCCGGAGCTTGGTCCAACACCGTGGTTGTTTGCCTTGGTGTTGCTGCTGTGGACACCACCGCATTTCTGGAGTTTGGCCATTGCCAATCAAGCCGACTACGCGGCCGCCGGGATACCGATGTTGCCGGTGGTGGTGGGACCCAAACGCGCTGCCCGCATCGTTTTTTGGAGCACACTGGCGCTGCTGTTGGCATCGATCCTGCCAGCCTGGTTCGGTCTCGGCAGCGTTTATCTGATCGGTGCGCTTGCGGGCAGCGGCTTCTTCGTCTACCGGGCCCAGCAATTGGCACGGTCGCCCAACCCGCAGACCGCGATCCGCTGCTTCTTGGCCTCGCTGCTGCAACTCAGTGCGGTGCTGCTGGCGGCCTGCCTCGATGTGGCGTTGCGGTAAACGAACATGCGCGGCGGCTATCTGTTGATGCTGATGTTGCTGTCGATCTCGGGCACCGGGGCGCTGGCCGCCCACGTCAGGCCGGTCGCCAACGCCGCCGAGCTCAGCGCGCCGGCCGCCCCCGAGTCCGGTCTCGATCAGGCCGCCGCCGTGCGCGCCAGTCGCGCGGTGATCGGCCAACAGCCCGCCGACTACACGCTGCAGGATCGTGCCAACCAGCCCCGGGCGTGGTCGCAATTTCGCGGCCGACCGGTGCTGGTCAACTTCATCTACACCGGCTGCTTTCACGTTTGCCCAACCAGTACCCGCGCGCTGCACCAAGCGGTGGCGGCCATGCGCGAGCGCTTCGGCACCGACCAGTTTCAGGTGCTCAGCATCGGCTTCAATCCACCCAGCGATAGTCCGGCAGCGCTGCGCGAGTTTGCCGCACAACAACAAATCGACGATCCAAACTGGGAGTTCTTGAGTCCGCGCGCCGCCGATGTGCCGGCGTTGGCGCGTGATTTTGGCTTCAGCTACGTGCCGACGCTGATGGGCTTCGACCACACCCTGCAGGTCAGTCTGGTGGATGCCAACGGCCGTATCCGCGAGCAGATTTATGGCGACCGGTTCACCGCCGATGCGCTCGGTGAGCCACTCAAACGATTGCTTACCGGCTCGCTGTTGTCCGCCTCGGTACTCTCCGACAACCGCCTGTCCGACTTGCTCGACAAGGTGCGGATCCTGTGTTCGGTCTACGACCCGCGCACCGGCAAGTATCGGGTGGACTATTCGATTTATCTGGAAATCGCCGGATTTCTCACCTTTTCGCTGGCCCTGCTGGTGGTGCTGGTGCAGGAGTGGCGGGATCGCCGTACGTTGCGCCGCGCCGCGTCGTTGCGCCGCGCCGCGTCGCTGCAGCGCGCCGCTCAGCCGCAATGACGCTCGTGTCGGCGGCGTCCGGCCTACGCCGCGCCTGGCGAAACTTCGAACATGGCTGGCACCGAATCACCGTCGCGCCGAGTGAACCCCTGGAACACCTGGGCGCCATTGCCGGCCTGCTGCTACTGCTCTTGTTGGCGACCGGCAGCTATCTGTTTGTGGTGTTCGACACCTCGGTTAGCGGCGCCTGGCAATCGATCGACCAGCTCGCGCGCACCGGGACGTTTCCCGGTGGCTGGCTGCGTAGCTTGCACCGCTACGCCGCCGACGGCTTGCTGTTGGTGACGCTGCTGCACCTGTTGCGCGAGTTCATGCTTGGCCGCTACACCCACTTCCGCCGCGCCACCTGGTGGACCGGGGTACCGCTGTTGCTGCTGGTCTATCTCAGCGCGATCGGTGGCTTCTGGCTCAACTGGGACCAACTCGGCCAATACTCGGCGCTGGCCAGTGCCGAACTGATCGACGCGTTGCCGTTACTTGGCGCGACGCTGACGCGCAACTTTGTCGCCGTCCATGCTGTCAGCGATCGACTGTTCTCACTGCTGATCTTCATCCATCTCGGCGTGCCCTTGTTGCTGCTGTTTGGCCTTTGGTTTCACCTGCAACGAATCCATCTGCCACAGGTGCTGCCGCCGCGCGCCCTGACCGTTGGGGTGATTGCGACCCTGGGCCTGCTGGCAGCGGCCGCGCCGATCGCCAGCCAGGCGCCCGCCGATCTGGCGCGCGTACCCACCGCGCTGCACTACGACTGGATTTTGCTGCACCTGCACCCGCTCGCCGAGGCGTTCTCGCCTGCCACCGTGTGGCTATTGATCGCCACGGTGCTGTTGGTATTGCTTCTGCTGCCGTTGCGCCATGGCGTGGTGGCGCCGGTGGCGGTGGTCGATGCCGATTTCTGCAATGGCTGTCGCCGCTGCGTCGATGATTGCCCGTATTCGGCGATCACTTTGGTGGCCCATCCGAACGCCAAGGCCGGACGCCAACTCGCCGTGGTCGCCGCGTCGCGCTGCGCCGGTTGTGGCATCTGCGCCGGAGCCTGTCCGTCGGCGATGCCGTTTCGCCGCGTGGCGACGCTGGCCACCGGCATCGACCTGCCGCAGCGGCGTATTGGCGCGCTGCGGCAACGGTTGCGCCAGGCGCTGGTGCCCGGCAGCCACAAAATCGTCGTCTTCGGCTGCGATCACGGTGCTGCGGTGGCCGCGCTCACGGCAGCCGACGTGGTCAGCTTCAGCCTGCTTTGCAGCGCCCAGTTGCCGCCATCATTCATCGACTACGCGCTGCGCATCGGCGCGCTCGGCGTGGTGATCAGCAGTTGCACCGAAGGCGCCTGCGAATTTCGCCTTGGCGCCCGCTGGACCAGCCAGCGTCTCGGTGCCACCCGCGAGCCGCGATTGCGCACCCACGGGCCGGCGCCGCACTACCAGTTGGTGTTTGCCGATGGCGGCGACGAACCAGCGCTGGTCGCCGCCATCGCCGGCTTGCGTCAGCGCGCGACGATGCGGGCACTGCCATGAACCGACTCGGCCAGTGGAGCGGGCAACTCTTGCTGTACGCGGCGTTCGCGGCAACACTCGCGGTCTTTTCACATTGGCCCAACTACCAGCATCTGGCCCCGGATCGTGCCGTGATCAAAGTGAGTTTTACCCATCAAGGGCAACGCCTGGGCGATTGCACCGTGCAGACACCGGCCGAACTGGCCAAGCTGCCGCCGAACATGCGCGCGCCAACGCGCTGCCCGCGCGAACGCGCCCCGGTCAGCGTCGAGCTCGACCTCGACGGCGTGCTCGTGCTGCGACAAACGGCCTTGCCCTCGGGCCTGTCGCGCGACGGCGCGGCGGCGGTGTATCAACGCATCGAAGTGGCTGCAGGCCAACACCGGATCGCCGTCCGCCTCAAGGATGATGCGCACAGCGTTGGCTTCAACTACCACCGAGAAGCGGTGGTAACCCTGCGCCCCGCAGAAATTCTGGTCATCGACTTCGACCCTGCCCACCACCAAATTACCCTGCAATGAACTCCCTCTCCCACGCCGCCTCCAGCCCGCTCGCTTTGACTGCGGCCAGCCCGACCAGCTACACCTTGACCTTGCCACCCGGTCCGCGCCGGTCGCTGGTTTTGGGCTGGCTGATGCTCGGGCTGGTTGCCTTGATTGGTGCCGGTGTGTACTCCATTCTGCTGGTGCTCTCGCGCACGCCAGGGCTCAACCACTGGCTGCCGGTGGCAGATTTTTTTCGGGTCGCCCTGGTGGTCCATGTCGATCTGTCGGTGCTGGTCTGGTTCGTCGCCTCGGCCGGCCTGTTGTGGAGTCTGGCCAGTCGGCCGATCTTGATCGGTTGCGGCTGGTGGGCGCTGGGATTGGCAACGGTCGGCACGCTGTTGATGGCGCTGGCGCCGTTGTTCGGCACCGCGACGCCGATCATGGCCAACTACATTCCGGTCCTCGACGGCGGGGTATTTTTGACCGGGTTGGCGATTTTTGGTTGCGCTACGGTATTGCTGGTGGTGCGGGGGTTGATCGCTGCGCCCAAGCTCGGCATCACCTTCGACGGCGGCGGAGCGCTCCGCTTTGGACTCAATGCCAGCGTCATTTCGGCCGCAGTAGCATTGTTGGCGTTCGCCGCGTCGCTGCTGCTGACACCCACGGCGATTGACCCACAAACCTATTACGAGATCCTGTTTTGGGGCGGCGGCCACGCCCTGCAATTTGCTTGGACCCTGCTGTTGCTGGTGGCTTGGCTGTGGCTGGCCAGCGCCCTCGGTGCGCGCGTCGCTTTGAGCCCAAGGCTGGCGCTATTGCTGCTGGCGTTGGCGCTGGCCGCGGTGTTCGTGACGCCGTATGCCTATCTCGCGCACCCGGTGGCGAGCGTCGAACAGCGCGATTTGCACACCTGGGCCATGCGCCTCGGTGGCGGCGTTTCGATCTTGCCGATCGGCTTGGCGGTGGTGATCGGTTTGTTTCGACGCGTCGGCCCCACCACCTCGGCACAGTTGCCATTGCGCGCCGCCCTGATCGCGTCGATCGTGGTGTTTGCCGCCGGTGGCTTGATCGGCGTCTTCATCAGTGGCAGCAACGTCAAGATTCCGGCGCATTACCACGGCTGCATTGTCGGCGTCACCCTGGCCTTGATGGGCCTGGTTTATCTGTTGCTGCCGCAACTCGGGTTTCGCGCGCCAAGTGGACGCCTCGCCCGCTGGCAGCCAACGCTGTACGGCGGCGGCCAATTGCTGCATATCACCGGCCTGGTCTGGTCTGGCGGCTACGGGGTGCAACGCAAAGTGGCCGGCGCGGAGCAAGTGCTGCGCTCGGCGGCCGAGGTGGCTGGCATGGGCTTGATGGGACTCGGCGGTTTGATTGCGATCATCGGCGGATTACTGTTCGTCGTGGTCGTCTGGCAGGCCCTGCGCGCGCCGCGCACGGACGCCGACCAGAGCCGGTCAGACGCGTGATTGCGGTCTGTCAAAGCGGTCTGCGGCGCTGCTTCATGGCCGTCGAAGCGCTGTTCAATCGCGCCTTCGGAGATCGTCTGAATCCGTTCTATCAACTCGGCGCCATGATCTTCTTTCTGTTCTGGATCGTCGCCGCCAGCGGGCTCTATCTGTATGCCTTTTTCGATACCGGCGTCGCCGCCGCCTATGCTTCGGTGACGGCGCTGACCGAAGAGCAGTGGTACCTCGGTGGCGTGCTGCGCAGCCTGCATCGCTACGCCGCCGACGCGATGGTGGTGCTCCTGTTGCTTCACCTGTTGCGCCATTTCGCCTTTGATCGAATGCGTGGTTTCCGTGCCTTTTCGTGGCTGACCGGGGTTGCCTTGATCTGGCTGGTCTACATTTCCGGCATCAATGGTTATATGTTGCCCTGGGACCGGCTTGCGCAATTCGTCGTCGTCGCCAGTTTCGAATGGCTGGACGCGCTACCCAGTTTCGGCGGCACGCTGATGCGCAATTTCATCACCCCGGCCAGCGTCAGCAACCGGCTGTTTTCGCTGCTGTCGTTTATTCATATCGGCGCGCCACTGCTGCTGTTGATGATGATGTGGGTACACGTCCAGCGGGTGCCCAAAGCCAGCACCCAACCCGCGCGGCCGATCACCTATGGGTTGACGGCGTCGCTGCTGGTACTGGCGCTGCTGCAACCGGTCAGCAGCCAGGGCGGCGCCGCCGATCTCGCGACTGAAGTCTCCACGGTGGCGCTGGATTGGTTTCTGCTGCCGCTTTATCCCCTGCTGTATCGCTGGCCGCTCGGCGCGGTGTGGGCGCTGGTGGGGTTCGGCACGTTGCTGCTGATTGCGCTGCCGTGGTCGCGACGACGACGCCACGGCCAGCAACAACGGTTCCAGCTGGTCATGCATCCGGGGGCCAAGCCGCTGCTCGCGCGCCGCGACGAGACCCTGCTCGAAGCCGGCTTGCGCGCCGGTCTGCGGCTACCCTATCAGTGCCGCAATGGCGGCTGCGGCGTCTGTGTCTGTACCCTGCTCAACGGCCGCGTTGACCACGGCGCCTACCAGCCAGCCGCACTCACCGCGGCGATGCGTGCCGCCGGCAAAGCCCTGCTGTGTTGCGCCACACCATTGGAAGATCTGGAAATCGAGATCGACGTCGATGACCTTGATGGCGACGGCAGGCCGACCCTGCAACGCTACCAGGGTCGCGTCGAAAGCCTCGAGCGGTGTAGCGAGTCGGTCATCCGTTTGCGGCTTTCCTTGCCCGCTGGGCAGCGCATCAGCTTCGTAGCTGGCCAGTATCTGAATATTATCCTTGCCGATGGCCAACGCCGGGCGTTTTCGTTCGCCAACGCGCCACACGACCATGCGCTGATCGAACTGCATGTGCGGCTGGTTGCAGGTGGCCGCTACACCAGCTACGTATTCAACCAGATGCAGCTCGGCGAAGTGGTCGATTTCGAGGCGCCCCTGGGTGCGTTCACCCTGCACGCTGACCCGCGCCCGATCCTGCTGATCGCCGGCGCCACCGGCTTTGCGCCGATCAAGAGCATCGTCGAAGACGCGTTTCATCGCGGCATCGAGCGGCCACTGCGGCTGTACTGGGGCGTGCGCGATCCGCGCGATCTGTATCTGCTTGATCTCTGCCAACGCTGGCAGCGAGAGCATGCCAATTTTACCGTGGTGCCGGTGCTCTCCGATCCCGTCAACGCCCCCGACTGGAGCGGCCGAACCGGCCTGGTGCACACGGCGATCCTGGCGGACTTTCCGGATCTGAGCGGGTTTCAGGTGTACGTCTGCGGTTCGCTACAGATGGTCGATACCGCCGTACCAGCCATGCTGGCGCAAGGCCTTGCTGAGAGCGCTTGCTTTTCGGATGCGTTCCACCCCGCAGCCACCAGCACCACCGCCACCTGAGCATCGGCAGCTACAGCGTCAGCGTGGGTCGCTGCTGGCGAGGCGTTGAGGCTTAAGCCCAACAGGGCGTGTACGCCGTCACGGCGCGGCCCGCCCGGGCAACTGTCGGTCATGCCAGCGCGCCAACCAGAGCTGCGCCAACACCGCCCCACAGAGTGCCAGGAACATATCCCACTGGGTGTCCCAAATATCGCCCTGGGTGGCCAGGTAAGCATCGGCGTCGCCGCCCATCAGCAACGCGGCCCACCATTCGATGAACTCGAAAAAGGCGCTGAAGGCAAGACAACAACTCGCCACCAGATAGAACAACCAGGGGCCCGGCCGCAGCGGGGTTTTGCGCAGCAGCAATTCGCGCGCCAGGATCGCCGGGACAAAACCCTGGGCAAAATGCCCAAGCCGATCATAGTGATTGCGACTGAGCTCAAAGGCGTCCTGAAACCACAACCCGATCGGCACTTTGGAATAGGTGTAGTGGCCGCCAACGACCAGGATCAGTGCATGCAGCAGCAATAGCCAGCACAGCAGGCGGGTCAGTGGAAAGTGCCGCCAAGTGGCCAGGATCAGCGGCAAGCCAGCCATCACCCAGACCACTTCCATGAACCAGGTCAGCCGGTCTACCGGTTGGATACCGGAAAGCACCAAGGCGGTGAGCGTGATCGACACCAGCAGCCAGGCTTCGACGCCAGTGGGCGCATTGATCGGGTGGGTGGGGCGCATGGCAAAGTCCTCAATGCAGCCACGACGGCGTGGCTCCGGGGGCATTGTAGCCAGCGCGTGCGCCAGTCCGGCGCGGCGTTTTTGGATCAGCGACTGGAGCCGCGCTTGCGGACGATCAACATCGCCAGTTCCAGCGATTGCTCGTAGTTGAGCCGGGGGTCCACATTGGACTTGTAGGCGCGCTCCAGATCGGTTTCGGTCAGCGCCCGCGCGCCACCCATGCACTCGGTGACATTCTCGCCGGTCAACTCCAGGTGGACACCGCCCAAGCGGGTGCCGGCCGCCGCATGAATATCGAAGGCTTGATCGAGCTCGCCCTGGATGTTCTCGAAGCGCCGGGTCTTGTAACCATTGGAGGTGGCTTCGGTATTGCCGTGCATCGGATCGCAGACCCAGAGCACCGACTTGCCTTCGCGCTTGACCGCGTCCAGCAAGGGCGCCAACGCCGCGCCGACTTTGGCTACGCCCATGCGATGGATCAAGGTCAGGCGGCCGGCTTCATTGTCCGGGTTGAGCGCATCGATCACCGGCAGCAACTGCTCGGCGGTCACGCTCGGACCGACTTTGAGCCCGATCGGATTGGAAATGCCGCGGCAATAGGCGACATGGGCGCCGTCGAGCTGGGCGGTACGCATGCCGATCCACGGAAAATGCGTCGACAAGTTGAACCACCCAGGCTTGCGCGGTACCTGCCGGGTCAGCGCCGCTTCGTAATGCAGCACCAGGGCTTCATGAGAAGTATAAAAATCTGCCCGCGAAAAACTGCCGAGGGCACCACCGGCAAGGGTTTCCATAAACCGCACCGACTCGCTGATCGCCGTCACCATGCGCCGATATTCTTGTTGCAATGGCGCGTGCTGCATCCAGCCGAGTTCCCAATATTCGGGGTGGTGCAGATCGGCGAAACCGCCATCGATCAGGGCACGCACAAAATTGATCGTCATCGCCGAATGGGCGTGGCCACGCAACAAGCGTTGCGGATCCGGGACGCGCGCCGCGGCAGTGAACTCGGCGGCATTGACGATATCGCCGCGATAGCTGGGCAGCGTCACGCCATCGCGGGTTTCGGTGTCGGTCGACCGCGGCTTGGCGTATTGGCCGGCAAAACGGCCGACCCGGACCACCGGCAACTTGAGCCCATGGATCAGCACCACGCTCATCTGCAACAGCACTTTCAAACGGTTGGAAATGGTGCCGGAATCGCACTCGGCAAAACTCTCGGCGCAATCGCCACCCTGCAAAACAAAACGATCACCGGTAGCGGCTTCGGCGAGCTGGCGCTTGAGCGCGACGATCTCGAACGAGGTGACCAGCGGCGGCAGACTGCCAAGCGCCGCAACCACCCGGCGCAGTGCCTCAGCATCCGGATAGTTCGGTTGCTGGGTCGCGACCCGGCTCTGCCACAACTCGGGGGTCCACTCGGAGAAATCACTCATCGCTTGCTTGCCTTATCCGCGCGCACGGAAGCCACCATATACCGCGACCAGCAACAAGCCTGCAAACCAAATCAGCGTCCAGCTCGGCATATCCAGATGCAAAAACATCCAGCCATCGGCGGCCGCGCACTCGCCGGACCCGGTGAACACACTGGTGATCGTCTTGCCCAGCGGGAAGGCGTCCAGCATGTAGGCGAGACCGGGCCCGCAGTCGGGCACCTGATCCGGCGGCAAGTGCCGCAGCCAAACATGGCGTGCGGCCACCGCCCCGCCCGCCAGCGCCGCCAGCGCCGCCAACAGGCCATAACACTTGCGCCCCAAGGCGCCCGGGTTATGCAGGCTGCCGAGCGCCATGATGACCGCCACGGCGATGAAACCGATGCGCTGGAAAATACACAGCGGACACGGCTCCAGCCCCATCACTTTTTGCTCGTAGATCGCATAGGCCAGCAACAGCACACAAGCCAGCGCTGAACCACCGAACCAGAACCGAAATGAAATCTTGCGCATTGAAATAACCTCCTGATGGCGATCAAACATGCAAACCCGCGCTGGCGACTGACTTTGCTCGGCGCCGATGCGAGCCGCGCCACCGCCAAACACCGCCGCCGGATACAAAAAACCCCGGACTTGCGCCGGGGTTTTTGGGCCACTGCAGAGCGTGTTAGCCTTCTACCGCCTCGGCGATTTGTGGGCGATCCACCAACTCGACATAAGCCATCGGTGCGGTGTCACCGACTCGAAAACCGCACTTGAGAATGCGCAGGTAACCCCCTGGACGCTCACGATAGCGTGGTCCGATATCGGTAAACAACTTACCCACCGCCACCTTGTCGCGCAAACGCGAAAAGGCCAAGCGACGATTGGCGACACCATCGATCTTGGCGAGCGTAATCAATGGCTCGGCAACCCGGCGGAGTTCCTTGGCTTTCGGCAACGTGGTCCGAATCAACTCGTGTTGAATCAGCGAGCTCGCCATGTTGCGAAACATCGCCTGGCGGTGACTGCTGGTGCGGTTGAGCTTGCGACCTGATTTCATGTGGCGCATGACAGTGTTCCTAAGGTTAGCCCAGCATGCCGTGCTGCACGCCGGCCGGGGGCCAGTTTTCGAGTTTCATACCCAGCGATAGACCGCGGGCAGCCAAAACTTCCTTGATTTCGGTCAGCGATTTCTTGCCGAGGTTGGGGGTCTTCAACAACTCCACCTCGGTGCGCTGGCAGAGATCGCCGATGTAGTAAATGCTTTCCGCTTTCAAGCAGTTGGCCGAACGCACGGTAAGTTCCAAATCATCAATCGGCCGCAGCAGGGTAGGATCGACCCCAGCGACAGCAGGCTTGACCGCGCCGCTTTCACGCCGCGTGAAATCACCAAATACCGAAAGCTGATCGGCAATGATGTCGGCGGCACGACGCACGGCTTCTTCGGCATCGACGGTGCCATTGGTCTCGATGTCGAGAATCAACTTGTCCAGATCGGTACGCTGCTCGACGCGGGCACTATCCACTTCGTAGGCAACGCGACGAATCGGGCTGAAGCTGGCGTCCAGCTGCAGCCGACCAATCGGCCGAGACTCGTCATCGGGACGGCGGCGCGAAGCCACCGGCTGATAACCGACCCCCTTGGCAATACGCAAACGCATATTGATTTGGGTATCTTTGGTCAGCGTGCAAATGACGTGTTCCGGGTTCACCACTTCGATGTTGTGATCGACCTTGATGTCGCCAGCCGTCACTACACCCGGCCCACGCTTGCTCAGCGTCAGCATGGTTTCGTCCGCCGTGTGCATGCGCAGCGCCACGTCCTTGAGGTTGAGCAGCACGTCGATGACGTCTTCCTGCAAACCATCGAGGGTGGTGTATTCATGCAACACGTTATCGATTTCCACCTCGGTAATCGCTGCGCCCGGAATCGAGGACAACAGCACGCGCCGCAGCGCGTTACCCAGGGTGTGGCCGAAGCCGCGTTCCAGCGGTTCGACAAAGACGCGGGCGTGATTCGGACCGATTTGCTCGGTCGAAATGCCACGCGCGCGCATGATGGCAGTAGCCGTCGTAGCCATGGTATTGGGGGTCTCCGGTTACTTCGAGTACAACTCGACGATCAAGTTTTCATTGATGTCGGACGGTAAGTCGGAACGCTCTGGTGCCGCCTTGAAAGTGCCCGCCATGGTTTTGGCGTCCACTTCGATCCAGCCTGGGACCAGATCCATTTCCTGAGACAGGGTCAGCGCTTCCTGGATGCGCAACTGTTTGCGGGCGCGCTCGGAAATGCTGATCGCATCACCCGCCTGCACCTGGAACGAGGCGATGTTGACGCTTTTGCCATTGACCAGCACGCCCTTGTGCGACACCAGTTGGCGCGCGGCCGAACGGGTGACGGCAAAGCCCATGCGAAACACCACGTTGTCGAGCCGGGATTCGAGCAGCCGCAACAAATTTTCGCCGGTTGCTCCCTTGATGTTGGAAGCCTTCGCGTAATAGGTGCGGAACTGGCGCTCGAGCACGCCGTAAGTGCGCTTGACCTTCTGCTTCTCGCGCAACTGCACGGCGTAATCGGACATCTTGCCTTTCTTCGGCGAAGCACCGTGTTGGCCGGGCTTCTGCTCCAGCTTGCACTTGGAGTCCAGCGCGCGCGCCGGGCTCTTGAGAAACAGATCCGCGCCTTCGCGACGGGACAACTTGCATTTTGGACCAATATAACGAGCCATGATTCTTATCCTTACACGCGACGACGCTTCGGCGGACGGCAGCCGTTGTGCGGAATGGGGGTGATGTCAATGATGTTGCCGATCTTGTAGCCGATCGCGTTCAACGAACGCACCGTGGACTCACGTCCCGGCCCGGGGCCCTTGATCCGGACTTCCAGGTTCTTCAAGCCATATTCCTGTGCGGCGCGACCGGCCTTTTCCGCTGCCACCTGGGCGGCGAACGGCGTGGACTTGCGCGAACCACGGAACCCAGCACCACCCGAAGTCGCCCACGACAGGGCATTGCCCTGGCGATCGGTGATGGTGACGATGGTGTTGTTGAAGGACGCTTGCACGTGCGCGATGCCATCAGTGACGACACGCTTGATCTTTTTCTTCGGCTTGGCAGCCGATGCCTGCTTATTCATGAGATCGAGTCCAGTTGAAGGTTACTTCTTGATCGCCTTGCGCGGGCCTTTGCGGGTGCGGGCGTTGGTACGAGTGCGCTGTCCGCGCACCGGCAACCCACGACGATGGCGCAAGCCACGTTGGCAACCGAGGTCCTGCAGGCGCTTGATGCTGATGCCGACTTCGCGGCGCAGATCACCTTCCACGCTGAACTTCTGCACCTCGATACGGAGACGGTCCACTTCGGCCTCGGTAAGATCCTTGACTTTGGTCGCGGGGTCTACCCCGGACGTAGTGCAGATCTTGCGAGCACGCGAACGACCCACTCCGAAAATACTGGTAAGACCAATCCAGGTGTGCTTCTGGACGGGAATGTTTACACCGGCTATACGCGCCATCGCGTCATCTCCATAACTGTTGGCGAAAGGAACTGGGCATTATACACGACAAACCGGAGCCGCCTAGCAGTTGCCGGCGAAATCCCGCGATGTCAGTCACTCCGTCAGCGAACGAGTCCGCGACGGCCGTAATTTTTGAGGTTGGCCTTCTTCAGCAGGCCTTCGTATTGGTGCGACATCAGGTGCGCCTGCACCTGTGCGGTGAAGTCCATCACCACCACCACCACAATCAGCAATGAGGTGCCACCAAAATAGAACGGCACGCCGAACTTGGTCTGCAAAATGGTCGGCAGCAGGCATACCGCAACCAGGTACATCGCGCCAACGCCGGTCAGTCTGGTCAATACGCCATCGACGTAATCGCCGGTGGCCTTGCCGGGACGAATACCCGGAATCAAGGCGCCAGATTTTTTCAAGTTCTCGGCAGTTTCCTGAGAATTGAACACCATGGCGGTGTAGAAAAAGGCAAACGCGATGATCAACAACGAGAACACCAGCAAGTACAGCACCGAACCCGGCGACAGCATCGCCGACATGCGGGTCAGCCAGGGGTTATTGGCCAGGTTTCCCATGCTTGCCAGCGTCGCCGGAAACATGATGAACGAAGACGCAAAAATCGCCGGAATCACGCCGGACATGTTGATCTTCAAGGGCAAATGCGAGCTCTGGTTGTTGTAGCCTCGGTCGCCACCGCCCTTGCGTGCGTAATTCACCGCAATGCGTCTTTGGCCACGTTCCATGAACACGACAAAACAGGTGGTCAACACGACAATGATGCCAATCAGAATGGCGCTCAGCGCAGCGAGCTGGCCATCGCCCACTTGTCGCAGGGTCTGAATCAGCGCCCCCGGCAACCCGGCGACAATGCCAGCAAAAATCAGCAACGAGATACCGTTGCCGACACCGCGCTCGGTAATTTGCTCACCCAGCCACATCAGGAACAAGGTGCCCGCGGTCAGACCAATCACGCAACTGATGACAAAGCCTGGGCCCGGATTGACCACCACCCCACCACCACCGTTGAGCGTTTGCGCTTGCAATGCCAGCGCCACCCCAAACGACTGAAACGAAGCCAGGCCGACGGTACCGTAGCGGGTCCATTGGGTGATCTTGCGGCGGCCGGACTCACCTTCTTTACGCAGCGCTTGCAGACTGGGAACCATGGACGCCAGCAACTGCATGATGATCGACGCCGAAATGTAGGGCACCACGTTCAATGCCAACACACTCATGCGTTCGAGCGCGCCACCGGAAAACATGTTGAACAAATCGAGGACCGTGCCTTTCTGCCGTTCCATCAATTGCAGCATGGCTTCTGGATTCACCCCGGGTACCGGAATAAACGTACCCAGACGAAACACGATCAAGGCCAGCACCACGAAAATCAAGCGCTGCCTGAGCTCGGTCGGGATGCTGAACTTCGGCCCAGCCTGCGATGTCAGCGGATTAGCCACGATCAGGCCACCGAGCCGCCGGCCGCTTCAATCGCCGCTTTGGCACCTGCGGTCACCACGATTCCAACCAACTTGAAGGCGCGCGTGATCTCGCCTTTGTTGATCAAGCGCGCGCGCTTGGCTTTGGCACCGACCAGGCCAGCCGCCTGCAGCACGGCGAAATCGACGGCTTCGCCGCTCAATTGCTCAAGCTGATAGAGGCGAATTTCGCCGGTATCGTTCTTCAGCTTGGAGCGGAACCCGACTTTGGGCAGACGCCGTTGCATCGGCATCTGACCGCCCTCGAAACCGGGCTTGATCTTGCCCTTGCCGGAACGCGCGAACGAGCCTTTGTGGCCGCGACCGCAGGTTTTACCGAGACCGGAGCCAATGCCGCGGCCAACGCGCTTGCGATCTTGACGAGCGCCAACGGCAGGTTTGAGTGTATTGAGACGCATGGTGAAACTCCTCTTGCCGATGCTTGCCGAATCAGTTTTCGACGCGCACCAGATAATTGATCTTGTGGATCAGGCCGCGCACTTGCGGCGAGTCCTTGAGCACCGACACCGAATTGAGCTTGCGCAGGCCCAAGGCCTTGACGCTCAAACGATGGAGGGCCGGGCAACTGTTCTGGCTCTTGACCAGACGCACGGTGACCGTCTTGGCATCGACCGCAGTCATGAGTGCACCCCCAAATCCTCTAGCTTCTTGCCGCGCTTGGCAGCGATATCGGCCGGTGACTGGATCGCCAACAGGCCCTTGATCGTCGCCCGCACCAGGTTGATGGGATTGCGCGATCCGACCGCCTTGGCCAGCACGTTTCTGACGCCGACCACTTCAAATACGGCGCGCATGGCACCACCGGCGATCACGCCGGTACCTTCAGAGGCTGGCTGCATGTAGACGCGGGCGGCACCATGATTGGCCTTGACCGCGTATTGCAAAGTGTCGCCCTTCAACTTGACGCTGACCAGGCTTTTGCGGGCGCGGTCCATCGCCTTGGCAATCGCTGCCGGAACCTCGCGCGCCTTGCCATAGCCCATGCCGATTTTGCCAGCGCCATCGCCGACTACGGACAGAGCGGTAAAGCTCATCTGGCGGCCACCCTTGACGGTCTTGGCGACGCGGTTGACAGCGATCAGCTTCTCCATCATGCCGTCGCCGTTGTCTCGTTCATTCGTACTCATGGTTCACCTTGATTGCACCCCGTGGGGTGTCGATTACGGCCGCAGCCGCTTGGAGTTGTGATCGTTGCGCATTGAACTCTAGAACTGCAAACCGCCTTCGCGCGCGGCGTCGGCCAAGGCCTTGATGCGCCCGTGATACAAAAATCCGGAACGATCAAAAGCCACCTGCTCGACGCCGGCAGCGCGTGCACGCTCGGCGATCATCTTGCCGACCGCCGTTGCCGCCACCTTGTTTTTGGTACCGGTCAAACCCTGCACCACGGCATCCTGCAGGGTATTGGCGGCCGCGATCACCTGATCGCCAGAGGATGAAATCACCTGCGCGTACAGGTGCTGACCAGAACGGTGTACCGACAAACGGGCGATATCCTGTTTGGCAATGCGCGCACGCGTCGATTTGGCGCGGCGGAGACGTGATTGATTTTTCGTCGACATGTTGATTCCTAAATAGGCCATTACCGAGGCTGGACTTAAGCCTTCTTGGCTTCTTTCAGTGTGATCTTCTCGCCCGCATAGCGGACCCCCTTACCTTTGTATGGCTCAGGCGAACGGAAGGCGCGAATTTTAGCAGCCGCCTGACCCACCTGTTGCTTGTCTGCGCCCTTGATCAGCACTTCGGTTTGCGTCGGCGCTTCCAGGGTCACCCCCGCCGGCGCCTTGAACAACACCGGATGGGAGAAACCGAGCGTGAGATTGAGATCTTTGCCCGCCATCGTGGCGCGGTAACCGACGCCAACCAACTCAAGCTTGCGCTGATAGCCGACGGTGACTCCCTCGACCATGTTGGCGATCAAAGCGCGCATGGTGCCGGCCATCGCCGAACTCTCTCCGGTGGGGGCCAGCGTAATCACGCCGTTTTCGAGTTTGACACTGACACTACTGGGCACCACAGCCTGCAGCGAGCCCTTCGGACCCTTGACTGAAATGCTACCCACGTCGACGACGCAGTCGACGCCCTTGGGCACGGTGATCGGACGTTTCGCGACTCTGGACATGGCAGATCCTTAAGCGACCAGACCGATGACTTCGCCACCCAGACCCTGGGAACGGGCCTGCGCGTCGGTCATGATGCCTGATGAAGTGGAGATGATCGAGACGCCGAGACCACCGAGTACTTTCGGCAGTGCATCCTTGCCACGATAGGCGCGCAAGCCAGGACGGCTGACGCGCTGAAGGCGCGCAATGGCCGGTTTGCCCTGGTAGTAACGCAGCGCAATTTCGAGCTCTTGCTTGCCATCGACGTCGCGCACGGCGACGTCATTGACATAGCCCTCGGCCTTCAAGACATTGGCGAGGGCGAATTTGACCTTGGACGCTCCCATCTTTACCGACACTTTGCCTACAGCCTGGGCATTGCGAATGCGGGTAAACATGTCAGCGATAGGATCAGTCATGCTCATTGGGATTACTCCTTTTAGAGTGCACCGATATCCGGCACGGGGAAAAGAAAATTACCAACTGGCCTTGCGCAAGCCAGGTACATCACCACGCATGGTGGCTTCGCGAAGCTTGTTGCGGCCAAGTCCAAACTTGCTGTAGACACCACGCGGCCGACCAGTGAGCGCACAGCGATTACGCATGCGACTGGGACTGGCGTCACGCGGCAGTTTTTGCAAGCCGGTCTGTGCTGCCATGCGCTCGTCGTACGAGAGCTTGGGATCGACCACTTTGCGCTTGAGTTCAGCGCGCTTGGCAGCATATTTCTTAACGGTCTTCGCGCGCTTGAGGTCGCGATTTACCATCGAAGTCTTGGCCATGAGGAATAGGTTCTCGGTCAGTTGCGGAAAGGAAAGCGGAAGCCTTCGAGCAAGGCCTTGGCCTCAGCATCGGTTTTCGCGGTCGTGGTGATGGCGATATCCATGCCACGCAGCGCATCGATGGCATCGAAATTGATCTCCGGAAAAACGATCTGTTCCTTGATGCCGAAGTTGTAGTTGCCACGGCCATCGAAGGAACGACCACTGATACCGCGGAAGTCACGCACCCGCGGCAAGGCGATGGTGATCAGTCGGTCCAGAAACTCGAACATCTGCTTGCGCCGCAACGTGACTTTGCAGCCAATCGGCCAGCCATCGCGAATCTTGAAGGTCGCGACGGAAACCCGCGCGTTGGTCGCGATCGCCTTCTGCCCGGCGATCTTGGTCATATCGTCGATGGCATGCTCGAGCACTTTCTTGTTCGCTGCGGCCTCGCCCACGCCCATATTGAGCGTGACCTTGGTGAAGCGAGGAACTTGCATCGGGTTCTTGTAGCCGAAGCGCTCGGTGAGCTTGGCGACAACAACGTCTTTGTAGTGTTTTTCAAACCGGGTGGTCATATTCATCTGCCTCAAGCATCAACGACTTCACCGGACTTGCGGAAGACCCGGACCTTGCGGCCGTCTTCCAGCGTCTTGCAACCGACGCGTTCGCCCTTTCCGGTGGCGGAGTTCAACAACATCACATTGGACGGGTGGATCCGTGCCTCGCGCTCGACGATCCCGCCGGGTTGGTTGGCTTGCGGATTCGGCTTGGTATGGCGTTTGATCAAGTTCAAACCTTGCACGAAGATACCGGCGTCCGACACGCTCATTACCTGACCGGTCTTGCCCTTATCCTTGCCCGTGTTCAGGATCACCTGATCGCCTTTCTTGATACGTTTCATGGTCGTTCGCTCCTTACAGCACTTCCGGCGCCAGCGACACGATCTTCATGAATCGCTCACTGCGCAGCTCACGCGTGACCGGTCCAAAGATGCGCGTACCGATCGGCTCAAGCTTGGTGTTTAACAGCACGGCGGCATTGCCATCGAAGCGAATCAGCGACCCGTCCGGGCGCCGCACGCCCTTGCGGGTGCGCACCACGACGGCGTCATAGACTTCGCCTTTTTTGACCTTGCCACGGGGAATGGCTTCCTTGATCGAGACCTTGATCACGTCGCCAATTCCCGCATAGCGACGCTTGGAACCACCCAGTACCTTGATGCACATCAACTCGCGGGCGCCACTATTATCTGCGGCGTCGAGGTGGCTTAGCATTTGGATCATGTTACGTTCTCCTTAAGCTTCAGCCGGCGCGCGAGATGACTTCGACGACACGCCAGTTCTTGGTCTTCGACACCGGCGCGCATTCGACCAGTCGGACCAGGTCGCCCTCTTTGCACTGACTGGTCTCATCGTGGGCGTGCACCTTGGTCGAGCGACGCAGCAACTTGCCGTAGAGGCCATGCTGAATCTGCCGCTCAAGCAATACGGTGACGGTCTGCGTCATCTTGTTGCTCACCACGCGACCTTCGATCGCGCGTTGCGTTTTTGTGGTTTCTGTCATGGCCTCAATCCTTACTTCTTCTGACCCAACACCATCTTGGTGCGGGCGATTTCCTTGCGCACGTTGCGGATCTGGTGAGTTTGCGTCAACTGACCCGAGCCGCGCTGCATACGCAGGTTGAATTGCTCCGTGCGCAAATCAAGGACGTGTTTGTCCAGATCGGCGATCGATTTATTGCTGAGCTCTTTGATATCCATTAGCGCACCGTTCGAGTCACAAAGGTGGTCTGCACCGACAGTTTGGCCGCGGCGAGTCGAAACGCTTCGCGCGCCGATGCTTCTGGCACGCCTTCAATTTCATAGAGCACTCTGCCGGGCGCAATCACGGCGACCCAAAACTCGACGCTGCCCTTGCCGCTACCCATGCGCACTTCAACGGGCTTCTTGGTAATCGGCTTGTCGGGAAAAATCCGGATCCACAACTTGCCGCCGCGCTTGACGAAGCGCGAAATCGAACGCCGTCCGGCTTCGATCTGGCGTGCCGTCAAATGGCCATGGGTGGTGGCCTTGAGACCGTAATCGCCGAAACTGACCGAAACACCGTTTTGGCTGACGCCGCGATTGCGGCCTTTGTGCATCTTGCGAAATTTGGTACGCGAAGGTTGCAACATGACTTAAGCTCCCTTGCCTGGACGTTCGCGCGCGCCGCGATCGGGGCGTGGCCCACGCTCGTTGCGATCACCGCGATCACTCCGTCCGGACGGACGTTCGTTACTTTCAGCGGCAGCTTCGGCCGCAGTCGCTGCGGATAAATCGAAAATGTCGCCCTTGTAGATCCAGGTCTTGATGCCGATGATGCCGTAGGTGGTTTTGGCTTCGGCAAAACCGTAGTCAATATCTGCCCGCAGCGTATGCAGCGGTACGCGACCTTCGCGATACCACTCCGAACGTGCGATCTCGGCGCCGTTCAAACGCCCACCGACATTGATTTTGATCCCCAAGGCACCCAGCCGCATGGCGTTGCCAACCGAACGCTTCATCGCTCGCCGGAACATGATGCGGCGCTCGAGTTGCTGCGCAATCGACTCGGCAACCAGCTGTGCGTCCAGTTCCGGCTTGCGCACTTCCACCACATTGATGTGCGCCGGAACCCCCATCAGTGACGACACCGAGTTGCGCAGCTTTTCGATATCTTCGCCCTTCTTGCCGATCACCACCCCCGGCCGCGCCGAGTGGATGGTAATGCGGGCATTCTTCGCCGGGCGTTCGATCTGGATGCGGGAAACGCCGGCCGCAGCCAGCTTTTCGCGCAACAGCTCGCGTACCCGCAGGTCCGCCGTCAGGTACTGGGCGTACTCACGCTTGTTGGCAAACCACTTCGAGTTCCAGTCCTTGGAAATGCCAAGGCGGATACCCGTGGGATGAACTTTATGACCCATCGTCGTCCTCGCTTACTTGCCGGAGCCAACAACCACAGTGATGTGGCTGGTGCGCTTGATGATTTGGGAGCCGCGGCCTTTGGCCCGGGCATGCATGCGCTTCAGGACCGGACCTTCGTCAACGAAGACCCGAGCCACTTTCAATTCATCCACATCAGCGCCATCGTTGTTTTCGGCATTGGCGATCGCCGACAACAGCACTTTCTTGAACAACGTCGCTGCTTTTTTGTTGGAAAAAGTCAGCAGCGTGGTGGCGCGGCCGACCGGCAGACCACGTACCTGATCAGCGACCAGACGGGCCTTTACCGGCGAGATGCGCGCAGAGCGCAGAACAGCTTTGGTTTCCATGTTCAGCTCTCCTTATTTCGCCACGGCTTTTCTGTCGCCGCCGTGACCTTTGAAGGTCCGGGTGGCGGCAAACTCGCCGAGCTTGTGGCCGACCATGTTCTCATTGACCAACACCGGCACGTGGGCCTTGCCGTTGTGCACGGCGATGGTCATACCAACCATATCGGGAAAAATCATTGACCGACGCGACCAGGTTTTGATCGGCCGCTTGCTGTTCGTGGCCGCCGCCGCTTCAACTTTCTTGAGCAGATGCAGGTCAATGAACGGACCTTTTTTTAATGAACGTGCCATGACCTATCAACCCCTGCGATCGCGAACAATGAAGCGCTGAGTGCGCTTGTTACTACGGGTTTTGTACCCCTTGGCTGGCGTGCCCCAAGGCGAAACCGGATGTGGATTACCCTGGCCGGCACGCGCCTCACCACCACCATGCGGGTGATCGACCGGGTTCATCGCTGCGCCGCGAACGGTCGGCCGAATACCGCGCCAACGCTGGGCACCGGCTTTGCCGATCTTGCGCAGGCTGTGCTCGTTGTTGCCGACTTCGCCAATAGTTGCATGACAATCGCTGGGCACCTTGCGCATTTCACCCGAACGTAGCCGCAGCGTGGCATAGGCGTGATCCCGAGCAATCAGCTGCGCCGAAGCGCCGGCGCTGCGGGCGATTTGCGCGCCCTTGCCGGGACGCATTTCGATGCAATGGACCGAGGTACCGATTGGAATGTTGCGCAGCGGTAGCGAGTTGCCGACCTTGATTGGCGCTTCCCGGCCAGCCACCAGCTGCTCGCCAACCTTCATCCCTTTCGGCGAGATGATGTAGCGGCGCTCGCCATCGGCGTAGCAAACCAGGGCGATATGCGCGGTGCGGTTCGGGTCATATTCAATGCGCTCGACACGGCAGGCGATGCCTTCCTTGTCGCGCTTGAAGTCGATCAAGCGGTAAGCCTGCTTATGACCACCGCCCTTGTGACGGGTGGTGATACGGCCGTAGTTGTTGCGGCCACCGGTGTTGCTCTGTGACTCGACCAGCGCAGCCAGTGGGCCGCCCTTGTGCAAGCCAGGCGTCGACACCCGCACCAGTTGGCGGCGTCCCGGCGAGGTCGGGTTGAATGTAATAAGTGCCATCTGCTGGTTCCTTAGGGCTTGCCAATGACATCGATGGATTGGCCTTCCCGCAAGCTGATGTAAGCCTTGCGCTGACCGCCGCGAACGCCCATGCGCCCACGGAAAGCCTTGGCCTTGCCTTTTGTGTTGACGACGTTGACCGCCGTGACATTGACCTTGAACAGTTCTTCAACCGCTTTTTTCACGTCCGCCTTGGTGGCGGTCGGCGTCACTTCAAAAGTGAACTGATTGGACTTTTCCTGAATCCGCGAGGTTTTCTCGGAAACGATCGGTGCGCGCAGCACCTGTAGCAAACGTTCGTTGCTCATGCCAACCACTCCTCGATCTTCTTGACCGAATCAACCGTCATCAATACGTGGTCGCAACCCACCAGGTCCACCGGACTCATGGCAGCAACGTCGACGATGGCGACAAACGGCAGATTGCGCGCCGCACGAAACAATCGATCACTACCATTCTCGGTAACGATCAACGTGCGTCCGGTCGCCAGTGCTTCCATCTTGGCCGCCAAAATCTTGGTCTTGGGCGCGTCCACATCAAAACTTTCAACCACCTTCAAGCGGTCTTTGCGCAGCAGTTCCGACAAAATCGTGGCGATCGAAGCCCGGTACATTTTGCGGTTGACTTTCTGCGCGAACGAGCGCGGACGGGCGGCAAAGGTGACCGAGCCGCCGATGAAGATGGGCGCGCGATAGTCACCGTGGCGAGCACCGCCACCCTTTTGCTTCTTGAATTTCTTCGTCGTGCCAGACATGTCGGAACGCGACTTCTGCGCCTTGGTACCGGCACGGCCCGCATTTCGATAGGCGGTAACGACTTGATGAACCAAGTCTTGTGCAAACGCGCGACCAAAGATCTCCGCGTTTACTTCGATCTGTTGTTTGCTGTCAATGATATTGAGTTGCACGGCCATCTCCTTACTTTTTGGCCTTGGCTGCGGGCCGCACGACGACGCTTTCGCCGCTCGCACCCGGAACCGCGCCCTTGATGGCGATCAAGTGGCGCTCGCTGTCGATTTGCACCACTTGCAAATTGACCGCGGTCCGATTGACCGAACCCATGTGTCCAGACATCTTCTTGCCGGGGAACACCCGCCCGGGCGTTTGCCGCTGGCCCAACGAGCCGGGCGAACGGTGCGACAACGAGTTGCCGTGGGTCGCGTCGCCCATCGAAAAATGGTGCCGCTTGATCGCGCCCTGGAAGCCCTTGCCTTTGCTCACGCCGGCCACGTCGACGATCTGCCCGACGCTGAACAGCGCCTCCGCGGTCAACTCGCCGCCGACGCTGTAGTTGCCAATCTCGACGTCGGCAACACGAAACTCCCACAGACCACGACCCGCTGCCACCTTGGCCTTGGCGTAGTGCCCGGTCATCGGTTTGTTGATCAACGCCGCACGCTTGCTGCCAGCGGTAATCTGCACGGCGCTGTAGCCGTCCGTCGCCAGTGTCTTCACCTGGGTAATACGATTGGGTGACGCATCGATCAAGGTCACCGGAATCGACTCGCCGGCTTGTGTGAACACTCGCGTCATGCCGCACTTGCGGCCTACCATCCCGATACTCATTTCTTTGTCCTCTGGCGTTTCAGTGCAACTTGATCTGGACATCCACGCCGGCGGCGAGGTCAAGCTTCATCAGCGCATCGACGGTTTTGTCGTTGGGGTCAACGATGTCAAGTACGCGCTTGTGGGTGCGGGTCTCATACTGATCGCGCGCATTTTTGTCAGCGTGCGGCGACACCAGAATGGTGTAGCGCTCGATTTTGGTAGGAAGCGGGATCGGGCCTACGATTTGCGCCCCGGTCCGCTTCGCGGTTTCCACAATTTCACTCGCCGACTTGTCGATCAAACGATGATCGTAAGCCTTGAGGCGAATTCGAATTCTCTGCTCTGCCATGGTCTTTCCTTATAACGGTAAGCCGGGCGCGCACACCCGGTTTCGCTCGTGAGTGGTAATTACTTGATGACCTTGGCAACGACGCCGGCGCCGACGGTACGGCCACCTTCGCGGATGGCAAAGCGCAGACCTTCGTCCATCGCAATCGGATGGA
>PEUI01000330.1:17576-21362 GCA_002785585.1 Lysobacterales bacterium CG02_land_8_20_14_3_00_62_12 | reverse complement strand
TATCCGCGGCATGATCCAGGCGATCAGCATCGAGACCGGCATCAGCGTGCTGGCGGTGGTCGGTGATGGTATGGCCGGCACGCCGGGCATCGCTGCGCGCCTGTTTGAACATCTGGCGCGTGGCCAGGTCAATGTCCGGGCGATCGCCCAGGGCGCCTCCGAGCGCAATATTTCGGTGGCGATTGCGACCCCGGATGCGACCCGCGCGCTGCGCGTGGTACACGCCGGATTTTATTTGTCGGCGCAGACCATCTCGATCGGCATCATCGGCCCCGGCCATGTCGGCGCGGCCCTGATCGATCAGATCGCCGCGATGCAGCAGCGCTTGCAACAATGCGGGCTGGACTTGCGGGTGCGCGCGATTGCCGGCAGCAGCAAATGCCTGCGCGCCAGTCAGCGCCTTGATCTTGGCGCCTGGCGGGAAAATTATGCGGCGCTGCCGACGGTGGCCACCAGCGATCTCGATGGCTTTGCCAGCCATGTTCACGCCGAACATTTGCCGCACGCGTTGATCGTTGATTGCAGCGCCTCGAGTCTGGTGGCCGATCACTACGCCGATTGGCTCGACGCCGGCATCCATATCATCACGCCGAACAAAAATGCCGGCAGCGGACCACTGGCGCGCTATCAGGCGATCCGTGGCGCCAGTGCCAACGGCGCGGCACGATTTCGGTACGAAGCGACGGTCGGCGCCGGGCTGCCGGTGATCTCGACGCTGCGCGACCTGATCGATACCGGCGATGCCATCGTCTCGATCGAGGGCATGTTCTCCGGCACGCTGGCGTTTTTGTTCAACCGCTTCGATGGCTCGCAGCGGTTTTCCGAGCTGGTGCGGGAAGCCATCCAGCTTGGCTATACCGAACCCGATCCGCGGGACGATCTGGATGGCCGCGACGTTGCCCGCAAGCTGGTGATCCTGGCGCGCGAGCAAGGCTTGGCGATGGATCTGGCGGCGGTTGCGGTGGTGAGTCTGGTGCCGGAATCGTTGCGCGGCGGCAGTGCTGCGGCGTTCCTGCAAAACCTCGCGGCGATGGACGCGCCGATGCAAGCACTGCTCGATCAGGCGCAGGCAGAAAACCGGGTGCTGCGCTTCGTCGCCCGCCTGAATGCACAGGCCGAGGCCAGTGTCGGTTTGCTCGCCCTGCCGCGCGATCACCCGTTTGCGCATACCCGACTCACCGACAACGTGGTCCAGTTCACCACCCGTCGCTACGCCAGCAATCCGCTGGTCGTGCAGGGTCCGGGCGCGGGTCCGGAAGTCACCGCTGCCGGGGTGTTTGCCGATCTGCTGCGGGTGGCCGCCCACCTGGGTGCCAAATTATGAGCCGCGGTGACTGGGCTGAGGCTTACGCGCCGGCCAGTGTCGGCAATGTCGCGGTCGGTTTTGATCTGCTGGGGCAGGCGCTGGTCGGCGCCGGTGATCGGGTGCGGGTGCGGCGGGTGGCGGGCGCAGCGGTTCGCGTGAGCGCTATTTGCGGCACCGTGCTGGATTTGCCCCGCGACTGCCAACGCAATACGGCAGCGCGCGCCGTGGCCGCTTTGCTGCGCGCGCAGGCGGCCGATTTTGGGGTGGATATCGAGATCGAAAAAGGCATTCCGCTGGGCTCGGGCATGGGCGGTTCGGCGGCCTCGGCGGTGGCGGCGCTGGTGGCGGCCAATGCGCTGTTGGCGCAGCCGTTGCCGCTGCCAGCGCTGTATCCATTTGCGCTGGAAGGCGAGTTTGCCGCCAGTGGCGGTTATCACGGCGACAACGTGGCGCCGAGTTTGCTTGGCGGGCTGGTGCTGGCCACGCACAGCGGTTGCCTTGCGCTGCCGGTGCCGGCTGGGTTGAGCTGCCTGCTGCTGCATCCCGATCTGGTGGTGGAGACCAGGCGCGCCCGAGCGTGTTTGCAGGCGCCTTACGCCATCGCCGATTTTGTTGCCCAGGCGGAGGCGCTCGCGCTGTTCCTGTGTGGGCTGGAACGCGCCGATTTGCGGCTGATCGGCGCCGGTCTGCGAGACGTGCTGGTAGAGCCACGGCGCGCGCATTTGATTCCCGGATTCGCCGCCGTCAAGCAGGCGCTGCTCGATCACGCGGCGCTCGGCGCCAGTATTTCTGGTGCCGGGCCGAGTGTCTTTGGCTGGTTTGCCACGGCGGCGGCAGCGGCCGCAGCGACCAGCGACGCGCTCGCCGCTTTTGCTGGCGCCGGTTTGTCAGCGACGGCGCTGCTGTCGCCGGTCGCGGCTCCGGGAGCGAGGTTGGAAGCATGCGCTGCGTAAGTACCCGTGGCCACGATACGGCTTCGCTCACCGAGGCATTGCAGCGCGGCTTGGCCCGCGATGGCGGGCTCTATGTGCCGGCGCAATGGCCACGGTTTGCAGCGGCGGCGTTCGCCGGAGCCGATTCCTTGGCGGCGGTGGCGACGCGGCTGTTGCAGCCGTTTTTTGCCGATCATGTGTTGGCCGACCAGGTCGGCGCGATCTCGGCGGCGGCGTTCAACTTTCCGCTGCCGGTGATCGAACTGCGGGCACCGCGGACTTATCTGCTGGAACTTTTCCATGGCCCGACCGGCGCTTTCAAGGATGTCGGTGCGCGCTTTCTGGCGGAAGTCTTGAGCCGATTGCGATCCCCATCAGCGCCGCCGGTGACGGTGCTGGCGGCGACCTCGGGCGATACCGGTAGCGCGGTCGCTGCGGCGTTTCATCGGCGACCGGGTTTTCAGGTGGCGATCTTGTTTCCAGACGGACGGGTGTCGGCGCGGCAGGCGCATCTGCTCAGTTGCTTCGGCGACAACGTGCAGAGTTTCGCCGTGCAGGGCAGCTTCGACGACTGTCAGGCGATGGTCAAAGCCGCGTTTGCCGATGCCGATTTGCAGGCCCGCTGTCCGCTGACTTCGGCCAACTCGATCAGTCTCGGGCGCTTGTTGCCGCAGGCGGCGTACTACGCGCAGGTCGCGCTGGCGCATTGGCAGCGGCATCAGCGGGCGCTCAATTTTGTCATTCCGACCGGCAATCTCGGCAATGGCCTGGCCGCGCTTTATGCCCGCAGCATGGGCTTGCCGGTCGGTGAGGTGGTGCTGGCGACCAATGCCAATCGGGTGCTGCCAGAGTTCCTGGCGAGCGGTAATTATCAACCGCGCGCCAGCATCGCCACCCTGGCCAATGCCATGGACGTGGGAGCACCGAGCAACCTGGAGCGCCTGCGCGCCTTGTTTGCCAGCACCGCCGAGTTGACCCAAGCGGTGACCGCCGTGTCGGTGACCGATGCCGCCATCGCCGCCCGCATCCGCCGCTTTTTCGCCGACGAAGGCCGCGCCATTTGTCCCCATACCGCGGTCGCGGCCGAGGTGCTGGCGGGTCTTCGCGAGGGCGGCGATCAGCGCGATTGGTGCCTGGTTGCCAGCGCCGATCCGGTCAAGTTTGAGAGCATCGTCGAGCCGCTGATCGGGCAAAGTCTGGCCGTGCCGCCGAGCCTTGAACATTGGTTGCAGCGGCCGGCATTGGCGACGCCGATCGCGGCAACCGCAGCGGCTTTGCGGCAACAGCTACTGGCGCGTCAAGGATCGGCCATAATCGCCGAATGAAACGGGATTCCATCAACTACACGGTGGTCGGGTTGGTCGTGCTGCTGGCACTTTTGCTGCTGCTGGCCAGCCTGTTCGTGATCACCGGCAAGCGCACTGGTAGCGTCAGTTATTTTGTGCGCTACGCCGATGTCACCGGTTTGAGTTTCGGTGCGCCGGTGTTCTACCAGGGTTTTCGCATTGGCCAGGTCGATGCCATCGAACCGCAGCGGCGGGCCGGCAA
>PEUI01000330.1:11035-17552 GCA_002785585.1 Lysobacterales bacterium CG02_land_8_20_14_3_00_62_12 | reverse complement strand
GATGTCGCCGTGGCGATCCGTGAGGGCAGCAGCGTCGAGCTGCTCAAGCCGGGCCAGGAACTCACCGGCCAAGCCGGCGGCGATGTGTTTGCGGCGGTCAATGGTTTGGCGCAAGAACTCAGCGTGCTGACCAGGGATCGGCTGCGTCCGCTGCTCGAAACCCTGTCCACCCGGGTCGATTCGATCAGCGCCCGCGTCGACGCCAGTACGCCGACCTTGCTGGCCGAAGCCGAGCGCTTGCTCAAGCAACTCAATCGTGCCTCGACTTCGGTGAACGCGGTCTTGTCCACCAGCAATCGTCAGCACGTCGATCAACTGCTCGCCGATCTGGCGGCGACCGCTGGCAACGTCAAGCAGGTGTCCGCCGATTTGGAAGCCACCCGCAGCGCGCTCGATCAATTGCTGGCAGAACTGCACGGCACGGTCAGCGATAATCGCCCCGAGCTGCAACAAGCCGTGGCCGATTTCGGCCAGGTCACGCGCTCGCTGGCACGCCGCATCGAAGCCATTTCGCAGAATCTGGAAGCCTCCAGCCGCAACTTCAACGAGTTTGCGCGCGAGGTTCGCCAGCATCCCAACCGCTTGATGTTCAGCCCCAAAGCCGACGCCGTGATCGTCGAGGACGAGCAACCATGATGCCGATGCTGCGTTGTTGTGCCTTGGTCTGCGGCGGCGTCGCGACACTGGCTGGCTGCGCCAGCGCGCCGGTGCCGGACTTGACCTACTACCGGATGCCGGCGCGCGTGGAAACTGCGCCGATCACCGCGACGGCGCCGCGTTTTGCGCTGCCGATCATCGTCGATGCGTTGGTCGCCGATGGCGTTTACAACGATTTGTCGATGCTCTATGCCAACCAGCCCGAAGGCAGCATCCGCGCCTATCACTATCAACTCTGGGAAAACTCGCCGGGGCTTTTGCTGCAACGCCGCCTGATCCAATTTCTGCGCGCCCGCAACGCCGCCGCCCTGGTCACCGATCGCTTGCCGCCGAGCCTCGATAGTCGGCGCATTTTCGGCCGAGTCGACAGTTTTGAGCGCGTCCACGCAGCGACCGGCTGGAGCGCGCGGGTGCGACTGGAATTGCGCGTCGAGCAAGGGGCGCGGATGCCGCCGTTGCTGGTCAACGATTACGCCGCCACGGTCGCTGCCGATGGCGACGGCATGCGGGCCAGTGTGCGTGCATTTGCCGCCGCCATCGATCAAGTTTTCGACGCTTTCTGGGTTGACCTTGGCGAGTTGCCACCGTGATCGGCCAGCGGTTAGCCGAGGCTGAGCGCGTCCGCCTGCTGGCGGCCATGGGTTTTGAAACCTGGCGACGGCGCGACCCCAACGCCTTGCCGTTGCGGACGCCGGAAGCGGTGGCGCCAGTGCGCCCGCGGGCCGACCCACGATCCGGCGCGGTGCCCGCTCCGGCAGTGGCAGCGGTGCTTGCCACCGCGCCGCTGGCAACCGCTACCGTCATCACCGCCATCAACGCCGCACCGACGCCGACGCCGACACCACGAGCCCAGGCGCAACGGGCACCCTGGCGCGGCGATGCGGTTTTGCTGGTGCTGGAACATCGTCGTGAAGCCGACGCGCCGCTGCTGCGGGCGCTGGCTCGGGTTCTGCCGGGCTGCACCGTCTGCACGCCGGATACCGTGCCGCAAGGGGTCGCGCGGTTTGCCGTGCAGGTCGGCATGGCGGCGCCACTGCCGAGCGACGTGCTCGGCGTGCGCGTGCCCACCCTCGCGGAGTTGCGGGGTTCCGCTGCCGCCCGCCGCGCCTTGTGGTGGGCGATCAAGCCGCTACTCAAACCGTTGTCGTCCTGATCGATGGCCGCCGCAGCCGATGCCATGGCCATGTGTCGGCCGATGCGCGAAGCCGATCTGGGCGAGATCATGGTGATCGAACAGCGCGCTTATGAGTTTCCCTGGACCCAGCAGATTTTTCGCGATTGCCTGCGCGCTGGCTATCACGGATTTGTGCTGGCGCTGCCGGCGGAAATCATCGGTTACTTCATGCTGTCGGTCGCCGCTGGCGAAGCGCATGTGCTGAATATCTGCGTCGATCCCGCCGAGCAGTGTCACGGCCATGGCCGCCGCTTGATCAATCGCGCCATCGATCTGGCGCGCTGGCACCGCGTGCAACGGGTGTTTCTGGAAGTGCGGCCGAGCAATCTGGCCGCTGCCCATCTCTATCAAGCCATTGGTTTCAACGAAATCGGCCGCCGCCCGCGTTACTACCCGGCGCGCAACAATCGCCGCGAAGACGCCCTGGTGATGGCCTACGAGCTGCTCTCTGATTAGACAAGCGGGGATCAAGTAGCCCGCATGGAACGAAGTGGAATGCGGGGGATCAAGCGGGGGTGCAAGTAGCCCGCATGGAACGAAGTGGAATGCGGGGGATCAATATGGCACCAAGTAGCAGGGACCAATCAGGTGTTTGGCTTTTCCCCGGGCTTCTTTCCCGGATTGCGCTGCGCTTCATCCGGGCTACGCACTGCGGGTCGCCATTGGGTTGTCATGGGTAGGTCGGTTCAAAGCGCGCAGCGCTGGAACCGACGGGCTCACTACGGCGCTTGCAGCTTGCTCAACTGCTCGCGCAATCCGGCCAGCAAGGCGGTGAAGTCGGCGAGCCGGGTGCGCTCCTGTTCGACCACCGCAGCCGGGGCGCTGGCGACGAAGCTGTCGCGACTGAGCTTGGTCTGGCATTTTTCGATCTCGGCAATAACGCGGGTGACTTCTTTCGCGATGCGCTGGCGCTCGGCGCCGAGATCGATCAGCCCGGCAAGCGGAATCAGTACCCGCAGTTCGTGCAAGATGGCGGTCGCCGACGCCGGCTCCGGCTGGCCAACCGGCAACCATTGCGGCACTTCGGTGCGCGCCAGAAAGCTGATCTGGCTGGCAAACTTGGCGACCCGTTGGCGGTCGCTGGCGACGCCATCGGCAAACCACAGCGGAATCACTTTGGCCGGCGAGATATTCATTTCGCCACGGATGCGGCGGATTCCGGCCAGCACCGCCTTCAGCCATTCGATCTCGACGACCGCGCTGGCGGTGCTGCTGGCCTCGGCGGGCGATGCGCTGGCGGATTGCGGATAGGCTTGCGTCGCGATGAATTGACCGGTGATCGCAAGGCCCAGACGCGGTGCCACGTTCTGCCAGATTTCTTCGGTGACGAACGGAATCAGCGGATGCAGCAGTCGCAAGGTGGTTTCCAAAACCCGCAGCAGGGTGCCACGGGTGGCGGCGGCTGCGGTGGCGTCATCGCCGTTGAGCGCGGGCTTGGCCAGTTCCAGAAACCAGTCGCAGAAGTCGTTCCAGACAAACTCGTAGAGCGCCTGCGCCACCAGATCAAAGCGGTAGCAGGCAAATTGTGCGTGTACTTCGGTGATGGTCAGTTCGAGTCGATGCTGGATCCAGCGTTCGGCTTCGGTCAGGGTGCTGATCGCCATCGCGTTGGTGGCGTGGTAGTCCTCGGTGTTCATCAATACGAAGCGCGCCGCGTTCCACAACTTGTTGCAGAAGTTCTTGTAGCCATCGCAGCGCGCCAGATCGAACTTGATATCGCGACCATGAGTGGCGAGCGCGGCAAAGGTGAAGCGCAGCGCGTCGGCACCGACGGCGTTGATGCCATTGGGAAACTCTTTGCGGGTGGCTTTCTCGATCTTCTCCGCCATCTGCGGCTGCATCAATCCACTGGTGCGTTTGGCGACCAGGTCGTCGATGAGGATGCCGTCGATCAGGTCCAGCGGATCGAGCACATTGCCCTTGGACTTGGACATCTTGTTGCCGTCTTTGTCGCGCACCAGGCCGGTGATGTAGACATCCTTGAACGGCACCTGGCCGGTGAAGTGCTCGGTCATCATGATCATCCGGGCGACCCAGAAGAAGATGATGTCGAAGCCGGTGACCAGTACCGAGGTCGGCAAAAACTCGGCATAGCCATATTTTTTCATCGCCGCCGGGTCAGGCCATCCCAACGTGGAATGTGACCACAGCGCTGAAGAAAACCAGGTTTCGAGTACGTCGTTTTCGCGGCTGAGCGGGCGGCCGGCGGCGCCATCCTGATCGGCCAAGGCTTGTGCCGCCTCGGCATCGCGGGCGACGTAGATCTTGCCAGCAGCGTCGTACCAGGCCGGGATGCGATGGCCCCACCACAATTGCCGACTGATGCACCAGTCTTGAATATTGCCGAGCCAATGGCGATAGGTGTTGATCCAATTGTCCGGCACAAACTTCACCCGACCGGGCGCGCCAGCGACGCCTTCGACCAATTCCAGTCCACGCCGCGCCAGATCATCCATGGCAACGAACCACTGCCAGGTCAGATACGGCTCGATCACCTGGCCGCTGCGATCACCACGGGGCACCATGAGTTTGTGCGGCTTTTCTTCGATCAATAAACCCAATTCGGTGAGGTCGGCGAGCACCGCTTTGCGGGCGACGTAGCGATCCATGCCGCGATATTTTTCCGGTGCCTGGTCGTTGATTTTGGCGTCTGGGGTAAAGATGTTGCGCAGCGGCAAGTCATGGCGCTGGCCGATGGCGTAGTCGTTGAAATCATGCGCCGGGGTAATTTTGACGCAGCCGGTGCCGAAATCTTTTTCGACGTAACTGTCGGCGATGATCGGGATCTCGCGATCGCACAGCGGCAGCCGCAGGGCCTTGCCGATCAGATGCTGATAGCGCTCGTCGTCTGGATGCACCGCCACGGCGCTGTCGCCGAGCAGGGTTTCCGGGCGCGTGGTAGCAACGACCAAACTGCCGCCGCCATCGCTGAGCGGGTAGGCAATCGACCAGAGCTTGCCGTTTTCTTCTTCGCTGACTACTTCCAGATCGGAGATCGCGGTCAGCAAGACCGGATCCCAATTCACCAGTTTTTGGCCGCGATAGATTTTCTTTTCTTCGTACAGGCGCACAAAGGTTTCGATCACTGCTTGCGAGAGTCCGGCATCCATCGTGAAGCGCTCGCGCGACCAATCGCCGGAGGTGCCAAGGCGACGCATCTGGCGGGTGATGGTGGTGCCGGATTCCTCTTTCCACTGCCAGACGCGCTCGACGAAAGCCTCGCGGCCGAGGCCGTCGCGGCTCAACTGTTCGCGCGCCAGATTGCGCCCAACCACCATCTCGGTGGCGATGCCGGCGTGGTCGGTGCCGAGCTGCCACAAGGTGCGTCGCCCCTGCATGCGCTGATAGCGAATCAGCGTGTCCATCAGCGTGTGTTGAAAGGCGTGACCCATGTGCAAGGTGCCGGTGATATTCGGCGGCGGCAGCATGATCGTGTACGGCTCGCCATCGCCCGCTGGTGCGAAATAGCCGCTGGCTTCCCAAAGGGGATACCAGTGCGCCTCGATGGCCTTGGGTTCGAAACTCTTGTCCATGCTCGCTCCGTAACGCACGGACTTGGCCGTGCGCGATCACTGTGGGGAAAGATGCCAAGGCTACCAAGCCGGCGCCGAGCATGCGACCTTGGCCAAAGATTTAGGCCGTACCCGAGCACTCATGGGGGCTGCCCTTGTGGGAGCGCCGTGGGAGCGCCGCTTGCGTCGCGATTGTTCGCAGGTTCGATAATCGCGACGCAAGCGGCGCTCTTTCAACAGCCGAAGGCACTGTGTTTCTGCTGCTGCAAGGCCCGCCGACCGTGCCCAGTGCCTCGCTATACTGCGCCGCTCCCCTCCCCAGCAGATGCTCTGATGACGACCGCCGAAACCTGCGCCAACGATCAGTTTCTCGGCCATCCCAAAGGGGTTTACGTGTGTTTTTTCACCGAAATGTGGGAGCGTTTTTCGTTCTACGGCATGAAGGCGCTGCTGCTGCTGTATTTGCTTCAGCACCACCAATTTGGCGATCGCCGCGGCCTCGATGTGCTCGGTGCTTACGGCGGCCTGGTGTATTGCATTCCGGTATTCGGCGGCCTGCTCGCTGATCGCTATTTGGGTATGCGCAAGGCGGTGATTTTCGGCGGCATCCTGCTTTGCCTGGGCCACGCCGGCATGGCGGTCGAAGGCAATGCCGCGACCATCGTCAACGGCGTGGTGGTGCGCGATCAGTCGGCGTTGACGGTATTTTATTTCTCGCTGGCGCTGATCATCATGGGCGTCGGTTTTCTCAAACCGAACATTTCCACCATCGTCGGCAAACTCTACGCGCTCGACGATCCCCGCCGCGATTCCGGTTTCAGCCTGTTCTACGCGGGCATCAATCTGGGCGCATTGTTTGCGTCGTTGGTGTGCGGTTATCTCGGCCAGACTTTCGGTTGGCGCTATGGTTTTGGTGCCGCCGGTATCGGCATGCTGCTCGGGCTCGGTTTGTTTTTGTGGGGCCAGAAATATCTGCGCGGCCACGCCGAGCCCGCGGATCCGGCGCAACTGCGTGCCGCTTCATGGTTGGGTCTGTCGCGGGAATGGACGATCTATCTGGTCGCGGTGGTCGGTCTGCTGCCGGTGGCTGGCTTGATGTGGGCGGTGGCCAATGGCGCGTTTGCGTTGGGCGGCGAAATCTCGCTGGCGCTGTTGTTGATGATCGTCGTGCTGA
>PEUI01000330.1:9733-11026 GCA_002785585.1 Lysobacterales bacterium CG02_land_8_20_14_3_00_62_12 | reverse complement strand
TGGTCTGGTTTGTCTGGTTCATCAGCAGCCAGTGCACGCCGGTGCAGCGCCAGCAGATGCTGGTGTTGTTGGCGCTGATCACTATGGCATTGATTTTTTTCACGCTCTATGAGCAGACCTACGGCTCCTGGGTCACCTTCAATGATCGCCTGCTGACCAAGGATCTGTTTCCGAGTTTTGTGGAGCAAGGGGCGCTCCCCTTACCCTGGTCGATCGCTTCGCTGTTGCTGGCGCCGGGTGCATTTGTGGCGGCGGCGACCTGGTCGGATCGCGATCCGCAATCGCCGGGGCCGCGCTGGCTGTTCATCGGTGCGTTCGTGCTGATGCTCGGTTTTCTGGTCCGCGATTCGCTGGTACTGCCGCAAACCGCAGGCTCGCTCACCTATCTGGGGGCGTTGTTTATCGTGCTGTTGGCGCCGCTGTTCACCGGGCTTTGGGGCTGGCTTGATCGCTTCGGTCTGGATCCGTCCAAGCCGATCAAGAGCGCTTACGGTTTGTTGTTTGCGGGCTTGAGCTTTATTCCGTTGGCGCTGGCGGCACAGCAGGCGGGTGCCACCGGGGTCATGGCCAGCGTCTGGTGGCTGGTGCTGGCGTATCTGATTCTGGAAATCGGCGAGATGTGTCTCTCGCCAGTGGGCTTGAGTGCGGTCACCCAATTATCGATGCCCAAAGTGGTCAGCCTGATGATGGGGACCTGGTTTCTGGCCACGGCATTTTCGGAGACGCTGGCGGCGCTGTTCGGCAAACTTGCCGCCATCGAAATTGCCGATGGCCAGTCCATGGATTGGGCCGCTGCCGCCGCCAAGTACGAGCACTTGTTCTGGCTGATGATGTGGATCGGCGTCGGCTTTGCCGTGGTCGCTTTCCTGATGGCACCGCTGCTCAAACGCGGCATGCATGGGGTGAGATAACCCGCCATTGAGGGTAAGATGGCAGCCACAGAGGGTTCGGCAAGCGGTGCCCGTCAATGTCCACGATGATTCAAATCCGCAATGTTCCCGATCATGTTCATCGCCTGCTCAAAGCGCGTGCAGCGTTGGTGGGCAAGAGCCTGAGCGATTTGGTCCGCGAGGAACTGGAACTCATGGTGGCGCTGCCATCGCCACGGGAACTGCAACAGCGCTTGGCCAATGCCGAACGTTTCGGCATGGCCTTGAGTTCGGCCGATTTGATTCGCCACGAATGCGACAATGCATGAGTAGCATCGGCGAGCTGTTTCAATGAGTCGGATATTTGTCATTGATGCCTCAGTTGTGGTGGACTTAGGCGTCGCGCAGAAATAACTTACCCATC
>PEUI01000330.1:0-9683 GCA_002785585.1 Lysobacterales bacterium CG02_land_8_20_14_3_00_62_12 | reverse complement strand
CGTCACATAGTCCGACTATGCTCCCCTTTGTGCGCCTTGCAGGCGAACGAAAGTCCGGCGCAATCTGCGCAAGTTATTTCTGCGCAACGCCTTACGCCAACTTGATGACGACGATGTTGCTGGGCGGGCTTTGGCACGGCGCCAGTTGGACGTTTGTGGTCTGGGGTGGTTTGCACGGTGTTTACTTGTCGGCGGAACGCTGGTTGAGCGGGCGCTTTGGTCGCGCCGCACTCTGGCAGCATTGGGCCGCGCGTTGGGCGCTCGGGCTGCTGACCTATGCGCTGATCAATATCACTTGGGTATTTTTTCGCGCCCAGGATTTCGCGACTGCCTGGCGCATGTTGCAGGCCATGCTGGGCCTGAGTTTGGTCGGCCAGCAGGTGCTGCCGATGATCGATCTGATTCAGGTCACCGGCGTCACCCTATTGATGCTGGCGGCGCATGGATTTATGCGCGATCGCGAGCTGCACGCGGTGGTGATGGCGCTGCCGCGCTGGCTGCTGGGCGTCGTTTGGGGCGCCATGCTGTGGCTGATTCTAATCACCCAGGGAGAAAGCCATGCCTTTATCTACTTCCAGTTCTGAGCCCACCGCCGTGGCCGAAGTGTTGTTCGAGCGGCCGCTGCCCTTGCTGGGTCGCGCGCCGTGGCTGGCGCTGCTGATCGCGGTGCTGTTGATGGTGGGTTGGGAAACCTGGGTGCGTGCGCAAGGGGTGACGCCCGGCTACCGCAATTCCGATGAACTGTGGGCGGAACAACGGCGGCGCATCGACCGGGGCGAGGGCGATGGCGTGGTCATTATCGGCTCGTCGCGCGCCTTGTTCGATATTCAATTGGGGGTATGGGAGCAGCTCGCCGGTCGCCGACCGATTCAATTGGCGCTGGAGGGCACCAGCCCAGTTGGCGTGCTCGAAGATTTGGCGGCAGACCCCAAGTTCACTGGCACCTTGCTCGTTGGTGTGGCACCTGGACTATTTTTCTCCGGCTATGAGTATCGCCACGATGCTTTTGCCAATTTTCGCAAGGAAACGCCGGCGCAGTGGTCGGGCCAGCGGTTGTCGATGCTGATCGAACCCTGGCTGGCTTTCTACGACTTTGATTTTGCGCTGCCGGCCGTGCTGCGGCGCCAGCCACTGCACAATCGCGACGGCGTGCCGTTCCGGATCGCGGTGCGCAAGTTGTCGAACATGGGCCGCGATCGCAATTCGCGGCTGTGGGACAAGCTGGTTGACGATCCCGACTATCAGCAGTTGGCGCGGCGTATTTGGGCGCAGGACTGGCGGCCGCTGGCCGAGGAACCGGAGCCGAAACGTAAACACATCCTCGAAGCCCGCGGCAAACAGATCGAGCGCGCGGTGGCGGCGGCGCGCCAGTTGCAGGCGCGTGGGGTCGCGGTGATCTTTGCGCAGATGCCCTACGCGGGTCACTACGCGATCAGCGAGCCGGATATCGCGCCGCGGGCGTTGACCTGGGATCCGCTAATCGCGCAAAGCGGGGCAATCGGTCTGCACTTTCAGGATCACCCGGAAATGCAGGGCTACACCTTGCCCGAGTGGTCGCACATGAGCGGGCCCGAGGCTGACCGCTTCACCGCCGCGCTGTACCCTTTGATTCAGGGCCAACTCGCGGCCCGGAAAACGGTGGGAGCGGCACGATGAAAATCTTGGTGGCGGTGGATCTGTCGCCGGTTTCGGTGAAAGTGATTGAGGCGGCGCGATGCGTTGCGGTGGCTGCCGGTGCCGAAGTATTTGTCTTGCATGCCGCCGCACCGGAACCGGATTTCGTTGGTTATGACGCTGGCCCCGGTGTCGTTCGCGGCCAGGTTGCCGAAGAGTTGCACCGCGAACATCGTGCCGTGCAGCAATTGGCCGACCGTCTGCGCGGCACCGGCATCAATGCTACGGCGTTGCTGATCCGTGGCCCAACGGTGGCGATTACGCTGCTCGAGGCCGAGCGACTTGGGGTCGATCTGATCATCGTTGGCAGCCACGGCCATGGCGCGATTTACGATGTGCTGGTCGGCAGCTATTCGGCCGGCATACTGCGCAAGTCGCCGGTACCGGTGCTGGTGGTGCCGACCCGCTGATGGAAAGCTGGCTACTGCTTAATCTGTTGATCAGTTCGATCGGGCTCGGCTATTTTTTGTACGGTCGCAACACCCGCGCGATCATGCCGATGGCTTGTGGCATCGGCATGATGATCTATCCGTACTTTGTGACCTACTGGGTTTGGCTGCTGTTGATCGCCGCGCTGCTGATGTTTTTGCCGTGGCGTTTTCGCTTTTGAATCAGAGCGCCAGCCACTGCTTGCCGACACCGATCAGCGCCACCAAGAACAGCAACAACCAAGTCACGAAACCGACCACAAAACCACCTTCGCGCTTGCCCGCCGCCTGCCAGTAACCGAGCAGATACCAGAGTCGGCCGAGCACCCAAAGGTAGCCCAGCGCCGCCACCACCATCGGCGGAAACGGCGAATACTGCGCCGCCAGCCACAACGTCGGCAGAAACATCAGCGTCGCTTCCTGGCTATTCATCTGCGCACGGAACACGCGCTCGAAATCCGCATTGCCGGTAGTCGCCGGTGCGTGAATGCCGAACTTGCCGCGGGCGCGGCCGACGGCAATCGCGGCGATCAACAAGACCAGTATCGTCAGCAGCGTAATCAAGGCGGCGTGCAAGGGCATGGGCTGGGCTCCAGACAAGAGTAAAGTCAGACTATAACGATGTTGGCATCTGCTCGGGCGGATTGCCACGGTTCGCCATGGTTTGGCGGTGGCTGGCGTGCCGATTGGCAAGCCCGCTCTGCGGTTTCGGGTGGTGGCCGCGAAGCGTATGCTGCGGTTTTGTCCTTGCTCGGACGGGTGTCCAGCCCATGCAGCTTGGAACCAAAATAATACCGCTCATTCCGGGCGGTTCTATCGGGAGAGGAAAATGAACAAGTACGCGCGTGGAGTGATCGCAGGTTTGCTGGCAACGCTGGTGTTGTCGATGCTGATGTTTGCCAAGGGCATGATGGGGGTGATGCCGGAACTCGACATCATCGCCATGCTCAGCATGAAAATGGGCGGGTCGATAATGATGGGCTGGTTGGCGCACCTCATGATCGGCGCGCTCGCCTACGGTATCGGATTTGCTGTGCTTTATGGGGTGTTGCCGGGGTCTACTGCTACCACCAAGGGCATTGTCCTGGGCGTGGTCGGTTGGTTGATGATGATGTTGCTGGTAATGCCGATGATGGCCATGGGTATGTTTGCCATGAGCCTGGGAATCATGGCGCCGATGATGACCTTGCTGCTGCACGTCATTTTTGGCGCCGTGCTGGGTTGGGTGTACGCCAAACTCGCATGAACAGGGGCAAGCCCGGGCGCGCAAGCACTCGGGATTGCTGCCATGGCGATGTTATGTTGGCGCGGGTCCGTGGTCACTGAGGCGTTGTAAATCATTAAAGGTGGCGGATTGCGAAGGATTTTGCCCCGTCTGCAAGGCGCGCATAGTTCGACTATGAAACCCTTTGCGCAACGAAGCAGACGGGGCAAAAGACCAGCAAGATGGCATTTACAACGCCTAAGGCCCCGGCGGGAAATCAGGCGCTGATCGTCGCGTCCAGCCTCGGGTAATCGGTGTAGCCCTTGGGACCTGGCGTGTAGAGGGTGCTGGTATCGATGGCGTTGAGTTCGGCGCCATGAGCCGAGCGCTCGACCAGATCCGGGTTGGCCAGAAACGCGCGACCGAAGGCGATGGCATCGGCGCGACCGCTGCTGACGGCGGCCGCGGCGCTGGCCGGGTCGAAGCCACCGTTCAACATCAACACACCGGGAAAATGTTGCCGCGCCAGTTTGGCCAGCGATTGCTCGGCGGGCAGTTGCTGATCGGCGTGGCGCAGTTCCAGAAAGCCGAGCTGGCGGCGTGAAAGTTCCTGGGCGACATAGGCGACCAGCGCCGACGGATCGGAATCCACCATATCGTTGAACCCGACCAGCGGCGAAATGCGCACCGACACCCGCGCTGGACCCCACACCGCCATCGCCGCATCGACGACTTGCAACAATAGTCGGGCGCGATTTTCGATGCCGCCGCCGTAGGCGTCGTCGCGATCATTGACCCCATCGCGCAGGAATTGGTCGATCAAATAGCCGTGGGCACCGTGAATTTGCACGCCATCGAAGCCCGCGGCTTTGGCGCGCTCGGCGGCGGCCGCAAATAGTTCGACGATGCCGGCCAGTTCAGCGGTCGCCAATGGCCGTGGCAGTTGATACGGTTCGGCGCCATTGGGCGTGTGAATGGTGTCACCGCGAATTGCTTTGGCACTGCTGGAGATCGGTTGGCTACCGCCGTTCAAGGCCGAATGCGCGGCGCGACCGGGGTGCCAGAGTTGTAACTGAATACGGCCACCGTTGGCATGGACGGCCCCGGTCACCTGGCGCCAGCCGTCAGCGCAGGCGGCATCGTAAATACCAGGTTCCCCGGTGAAGGCGCAACCATCCGCTGCCACCATGGTGGCTTCGGCAATCAGCAAACCGGCACTGGCACGTTGCGCGTAGTACTCGGCCATCAGTGCGTTTGGCAAATGGCTGCCACCGGCGCGGGCGCGGGTCAACGGCGCCATCACCAGTCGGTTGGGCAGGGTGATGTCGCCCAAACTGAGTGGGGAAAATAATGAAGTCATGGTGATCCTGATGCGGGTCGCCGACGGCAACCAAGGTTCGATACAGTGGGGGCGCCAACGACCCAGCACAAGGCCGTGGGTCGAGTCGTTGGTCGATCAACCTTGGCGGCGGTTTGGCAACATGCGCAGCAAGGTGTTGTCGTGTTGGCGGTAGTGATGAAACAGCGCTGCCGCGGCGTGCGCACCGATCAAGTAATAGCCCACCGTGGCGGCGGTCTCGTGGATTTCTTTGAAGTTGTGTGCCAATGATTTGCTCTTTGCCAGCAGCGCCGGTAACTCCAGGCCGAACAACGGGATCGGTTTACCGGTGCTGCTCAAAAGCAGCCAGCCAACAATGGGCATGCCGATCATCAGCAGGTACAGCGCCAGATGCATCAGTTTGGCGGTGTTGGCCTGCCAGCGCACGGGCGCGGGGTGGATCGGAGGCACGCCGCCGACGATGCGCGCGACGAGGCGGACCACGACCAGAATCAGCACCGACAAGCCGAGCATGAAGTGCCAGGTTTTCATCAGGTCGCGAGTTGCACTGCCTTTGGGAAAATAGCCGCGAAACTCCATCAGCGAATACACCGCGGCCAGCAACAACAACATCAACCAGTGCAGGTTGATGGACCAACGACTGTAGCGATCTTGGCGGATTTGGGCGCTCATGACAGGGGCTCGTGGTGGGTAGCAAGGGCGTTGCGGCGACCGCGCTCTGGATAAAAACGATCGGCGATCACTGCCGGCATTCAAAAATGGGTACTGCCGTCGCTGCCGTATCCGCCAACGATCCCTTTGCTGGCAACGGCGACGGCATCGTGGGCGTGCAAACTCTCGTGGTGGTTGACGCGCAGCTGGAAATCGGCCAGGTGCGGGTCCGCTTGCAGTACCGTTTGCACGCGTCGGGCGGCGTCCTCGCAGAACATCAGGTTGTGGGCGTTGAGCCGAGCAAACGCCTGCTCATCCTCGCGCTTGACCGCGGTTTGCACCGGCGTTTGCAGCGCGCCCTCGATCCGGTCGATCAAGGCTTGTAGCGGAAATTGGTCGAAACTCGGCAGCAGGCGAACGCGCACCTGCGCCGTGCTGCGCTGGCTGTGCGGCGTTGCCGCCATGCCTTGTTCGCTGCCCAGCCAGTCCACCACTTGCTGCGCGTCAAGCGGCTGGCGGGTATCGAAGTCGGTCTGAAATTGCTGCTGGATCAGTTGCCGTGCCAACGCCGCCGAGCATGGGCAGGTACTCGAATAGACCAGGGTCAGCGTGACTTCGGTCGAATACCTGCCGTGATCGAGCGTGCCGGTGATGCGCGCCGGATACGAGCGCCAGCCACTGTGCGCGGATTGCAGTGCCGGCCGACGCAGCAAATAGTCGAAGTCGATTTGCAACGCGGCCCGATCCGAAAGTTGCGCCTGCGAGGTAACAAACTCATGCAGCACATGGCGCACCAGGGTTGGGGTCAATGGCTCGTTACCGATCCAGCGATCCACCAGCAGATACAGCCGCGACATGTGGATACCGCGAGCGGTGCCGGCACGCAGGTTGACGAAGGCATTGACCCGCGCCGCCAGACGCAGGGTGGTGGCGTCGGCATTTTCCAGTTGCACCGGCAATTCGACGGCGCCCATGCCGACCCAATCCAGCGCCGGATGGTGATCGGGCAACGCATTGACGGTGATGTCGGCAAGTTCTGGCAGTGGTTCGGGTCGATGAGGCATGGTCTTGAGGATTCCGTGGCGACGCCTTGATCGAGCGCAATCGATTGGCGTGCGCAGCGCAGCGCCGGTTCGGCATTGTAACCGGATGCCGTGGTGCGCCGCCCAGCAAGCGCCCTGCCGATCCCGGCGAGCGCCGTGCCGAAGCGCTACCATCGGCCCATGGACGCCGATGTCGAAAGTTTCGTCGATCAGATGAATGCCGAGATCTTTGCCGGCTTGCTACGCCAGCATGGTCTGACCCCCAGCGTCGGCACTGCCGATGCGTTGGCGGCGATCGGCCTTTGGGGGCAGGCGCTGGGCGATTTCAAAGTCCGGGTACCCAATCGCGAGTTGCTGATGGCGCGCGGGCTGCTGTCGCGTTGGCAGGCTGGCGAGTTTGCGTTGGATGCCGATCTGGAAAACGGCGCAGACACGCCACCAGGCCCGGTCGATGACTGAGTACAGCGCCGGTCCTCTGGTCCACGCTTGTACGCAATGTGGGGCCTGCGAGCCGGTGTGTCCGGCGTTGTTGTCGCCGATGCGATTGCATGCCGCGATCCGTCGGCTGGATTGGGCAGATCCCGATCTGGTCGGCTTGTCGGCTTGCACCGAGTGTGGCGACTGCACGCCGGTTTGTCCCAGCGCCATCGGCCTGGTGGCCGACTTCCGTTACGCCAAGGCCGAGATTGCCTGGCAGCGGGAATTGCTGGCGCGCGCCGATGCCGCCAGGCGTCGCTTCCTGGCGCGGCGCCAACGATTGGCCGAAGCAGCCGAAGCCCGCAACCGTGCATTGGCCGCCAAGAGCGAAAATCCGACGGCGTCTGCCGATGCGGCGGTCGATCTGCTGCAAGCGGCGTTGGCGCGCGCCCGCACAAAACACCTGGCAAAAAAAGCGGAAGTGGACGGCGGCGCCTGAGCAATCAGGCCCGCAGCCAACGCCCAGCGGCGGCCAGCACCACGGCCAGCGCCACCAGCGCGGCGCCGATCATCGGAACCAGCATCAGTGCACAGGCGCCGATCATCAACGACGCCAGCGCCCAGGCGTTGAGACCCAGCTCGGGTTCCGGATAGATCGCCGACTTGAACCAACGCGCCGCCAGATAATCCAGACTGATGCGTCCGGGGCCGTTGAAAATCAGCGGCAGCAACAGGATGGCAAACAGCAGCGGCAGTTTGAAATTGCCAAAGCCGTCCGGCGTAATGACGTAGCCTTTGAGCAGATTGCTCCAGCCGCTGAAGACTTCCCAGTGCACCGCCTTGATCGCGACGAAATCCAGAATCAGCAGGCTGAAAGCCCAGAACCGGGTGGCCAGTCCCAACCACAGGAAGGCACCACCGAGAATCTCGAACCAGGTGGCGATCTGCCAGCTCAGCTCCGGCGGCACCGCGCTGAACGGGAACGGGAAATTGCTTTGCACATCGGCAAACCAGTTTTCGCCGTGATATTTCTCCAGGCCGGATTCCATGAACTCCCAGCCCAGAATCAGCCGGATCGCCAGATTGGGCACGGCGTCGCCGACACCGCGCAGGCGGGCGATCAAAACTTGCCAGAGGTTGATGAGCTGGTTCATGGTGGGGTTCCTCAATCGGTGGGTTTCGGCACTAGCGTGCCGAGCAGGATGTCGCGTTGGCGGAATTGTCGCAGTGCTTGGGTGGCCGCTGCGATCAGCGTTTGCGGGTCTTCCGGGTTCAGCGCCTGCACCAGGGCTTGCGCCACGTCCAGACCCGAAACCCCGGGGTTTGCTTTCAGCAGCTCCAGCAATTTGAACGAAAGCGGGTTGGCTTCGGTGAACACGATTTGGTCGTCGCGGTTGCGGGACACGATCAAAAAAGTGGCTTCGGCCGGCACCGCTGTGGGCTGAAAATCCGCACGAATGCGGTGCACCGGGTAGCGATATTCCAGCAGCCAGGCGAGCGGTGAAACCAGTGCCGGGCCCGCGATCACGTCGCCTTGCGGATCGTGTTCGATCGCCGCGATCTCGTGCTCGTCGATCGTCAGCGCCAGCTCCACCCACTCGTAATGGGCGAGCTCGGCGAGAAATGGCGGATCCGGTTCACCGCGTTCGTTGCGTGCCAGCAAATAGCGATGAAACTCACGGCCGAGTTCGGTGAACAGCGGCGTATGCGACTCGTGTTCGGCATAGAAGCGGCGCAGAAGATGCTGCCAGCGGTGTTCGCCATAAAGCTGCTTGATGACCGGAAAGCCGATCGACAGCAGGTTCTCGATATTGTTGAAAAACAGCTCGCGGTAGATTTGCAGGCGCCGCTCTTCGATGCCGGCGGGCGCGGCATGCGCCTGTGGGTCGCGCAGATGGGCGGCGAACGCGTATTGCAGTGCCTGGAACGGTGACCCGGCACTAGCCATGCCGACTCAACCGGCTGGCATTTTGCGGCGCTGCTGCACCCGCTGCCGTCGATTGCAGACTGCGGATTTGGGTAATTTCGTCGAACAGTTCTTGCACGGGCGGGAAATTGAAATCGCGTTCGAGCAGGGTCGGCTTGACGCCAAACTCGGCGTAGGCGACCGCCAACAGATCCCAGACCGTGGCGATCACGGCGGCACCGTGGCTATCGATAATCAGGTCCGGGGCTTGGTTGAAGTGGCCGGCGATGTGGCAGTAGGCGACCCGGTGTTTGGGCAATCCACGCAAAAACGCGAGCGCGTCGTAGCGGTGATTGACGCTATTGACGTAGATGTTGTTGACATCGAGCAGCAAGTCGCAATCGGCCTGCTCCAGCACGCGCTGGATGAACTCGAGTTCGGTCATTTCGGCGCCGATCTCGGCGTAATAAGAAATGTTTTCCATCGCGATCCGACGTCCGAGCAAGTCTTGCACCCGGCCGATGCGCGCGGCGACGTAATCGGCGGCGGCTTCGGTAAAAGGGATCGGCATCAGGTCGTACAAGTGTCCGTTATCGGAACAGTACGACAGGTGCTCGCTGTAAGTGCGGATCTGGTGTTGGTCGAGAAAACGGCGCAGCTTCCGCAGGAAGGTCTCGTCGAGCGGTGCTGGCGAGCCGATCGACAGCGACAGGCCATGCGCGACCAGCGGATAGCGCTCGGTGAAAGCGCGCAATTGGCGGCCGAGTAGACCGCCGACCTGCATCCAGTTTTCCGGAGCCAGTTCGAGAAAATCGAAGTGGCCCGGTCCGGCATCCTGCAACGGGCCCAGCAGGGCCCGTCGCAGTCCCAGTCCTGCGCCTTGAACGGTCAATGGTTCAGGACCGATGGGGTTCATCATCGACAACTGAAGATTAGTGCTTGTCGTCAGCCTTGGCTTTTTCGGCCGCAGCGGCATCCATCTTGGCCTTGCCTTCGCCGCAGCTACCTTCGGCCTTGGCTT
>PEUI01000139.1:5600-9696 GCA_002785585.1 Lysobacterales bacterium CG02_land_8_20_14_3_00_62_12 | reverse complement strand
TTCGCGTTTCACCGATTGCACCACAGACATCAGGCCGTCGCCATTGGGTGGCTCGTCGCCTTGTCGAATACCGATCTGCGCGTAGCGCGTCCACGCAATCGGCGCGCCGGTTTCCCACACCACCACAGGCGCAACCGCCAGCCGCGGCCAAGGTCGGCGGGGGGTGGGTCGATCATTTCGCTATACCCAAGAACACGGCCAAACAACGCTCAACCGCCACCAGTGCATCCGCGTCGATGCGCCCGAAGGCAGCTCCTGCCTTGTCGCGTTTCACCGTCATCGCCTTGTCCACCATCACTTGTGAAGGCTTCTGCAAGCCGTTCTCGGCGCTGGGCTGAATCGTGACACGCAGCAATGGTGCTGCAACAAGCGTGCAGGTCATAGGCAGAACGGTTGCGCTCGTTTGCTCGCTGAACTGGTCGGCTTGAATGACCAAGGCAGGCCGTGGTTTTCCAAAGTCGCCTTGCGTGGCGATGGTCACCAGATCGCCGCGCCTCATTCTGTCCAGCCGTCCACCTCTGCCAAAGATTCATCCATGAACTGCTGCATGGCCGAATCGGCACTATCGGCCTGAGCCACAAGCAGGCATTGGCGGCGGCATTCCTCCGCGAAGTCCGGGCGGCGTGTATCCGGCACCCAAATATGTACCGGGCGAAGTCCTGCCTTGCGTAGCGCGTCGCGGTGTTTTTGAACTCGCGCGTTAACGGGTGTGGTTCGCACGTGAGCCTCCGTCAAGTTACATGCAACACGCTTTAACGACTCGAGCCTGGCGAGTGGACGCGCTTGATCTTCTGCGCCGAAGCCTGCTTCGGCAACCGACTGATTGGCGAAGTCATCGGTGTGACCGCAAAAACGGAGCGGCCGGTAGGTGCGCCACGCTTCACTTCGGGCCTGGTGCAGCAGGCATCCCTGAATTGGGGCTATCGCGGTCGCTTTCATGGATGTTTTGGCGCACGGTGTGCAGTTGCTTGAGCAACCCCGGTAACCATTCTTGTGTCGTCTCCCACACCACTTCGAGATTGATGTCGAAATAACCGTGGGCCATGCGATTGCGCATGCTGCGCCATGGCACATCGGGGTGCGCCTGAGTGAAGTCAGCGTAGCCGTCCATCACTTTTGTGGCGGCCTCGCCAATGATGATGAAGCTCATGATGACGGCCCGCTGGGTGCGTTTGTCTGCCAGGAAATCGGCTTTTGCCTGCCCTTCCACGAAGTTGCACGCATCCGCTGCGGCCTGCTGTATGTGATCAAGGTAATCGGGCAATCGGTTCTCGCTCATACCGGTTGCGCCTCCGCAAGCACCTCGGCTCGGAACTTCGGCGGCAAGTCTGCTGGTGTCAGCAAATCAACGTGAACACCGAGCAGCGATTGCAGTTCTTCCCGTAAATTGGCCAAGTCCAGTAACGTGGCGCCCGGCAGGGCATCGACCAACAGATCGAGGTCGCTGCCGTCCCGGTCGGTACCATGGAGCACCGAACCGAAGATGCGCGGGTTTGCCGTGCGAAAGCGGGTCATTGCGTCACGAATAGCCGTTCGTTTGAGATCAAGCACGAGTGATGGTCGCATGAGCATCTCGCTTTGCCATTGGCAGTTTACCCAAGTCTTTGAACAGCGCAATCAACGCTGCCGAGCTGCTTCCCTTTGCCCGCTTCCAGCTCCGCCATGGCCTGGCCGGTGACGCGGTTCGGTGCCGCCACCGCGAACAGCAAGCGGCCATCCTCGGCCATGCGCAAAATGTCGTTCCGGCCCGCGCCAATCCGGTAGACCAATAAGTACGGCGCACGCTGAACCACCCATTCGCGCTTTCCGCGCAACCGACCTGGCCGGCCCATTTCCGAGCTGGCTTTCAGTACCTCCGCCTGGGTCTGGCCTGCGGCAGCGAGCCCTGCCGCTGCACGTGGGTCAGCGTTGGCGGGCCGCGCCGACGCTGCCAGTCGGCGCTTTTGCGCAAGCGCCAGCCAGCCCAGCCGACCACAGCCGTGCAGGCCAAAAAATAACGACGTTGACCACAAACTCGTCACGACCCACTGGCGGTGCTCAGCGCTGCGCGCGATCCGCCAATAACAGGCGTTCGGCCAATTCCCGATCCGCCACGCTATCGACATCGACCGCCGCCCGCGCTTGCTGGATCTCGACAAAGCCGACCCGGCAACCAGACTTGGCCGACAACAGCGCGAACGCCGCCACCGCCGACAATCGGCCAAACAGATAGCGCAACAAGGTGGCTGGCCCCAAGTGACGCGCAATTTGCCAAGGCCGCTTGCGCAGCGATTCGACCTGGCGCCAGAACAAAATCGCCTTCAAGCCAAGCTCGGTACGCACGAGAAACAGATTGCTGCCGCAGTATTCGGCATCCTGAAAACGCAAGCGCGTGCGTCGCGACCCCGGAAACGCCAGGTGGACCCGGGCGTAGGGCACCAGACCCACCACCAGATCGGCGTCTGCGGCTTCGGCTTGCTCAAGAAAAGCGTCAATGATGGCCGCCGTCAGCAGCGCGTGATCGCCGGTGGTCAACAGCACCGGATAATGATCGATCTGGGTCAGCGCGGCGACCGCACTGGCGCCGGGGCCGCTCGCGGGCGCCAGCCAGCAGATATCGCCGGGCGCCAACAAGGACTTGATTTCGGCGCTGGATTCGGCAATTTCGGCCGCTGGCCCGCACAGCACGCCGTGGCTTAAACGCGCACTGCAGCGCACTGCCTGAAACACCCGCGCCAACGCCGTGGCGCCTGCGACCTCAACCAACACCCCGGCCGCCACGCCCATGGCTTGTGCCAACGGGCTGCCACCCGGGCGTTCACCGGCCAGAATCGCAAACGGCATCGGCGGCCTGGCGGCCGTCGTGGGTACGCCCGCCACGCTCATGCAGCGGGCGACACCGACAGCGTTTTGTCGTACATCCGATAGCGCTTGCTGATGAATCCGCCGAGGCTTTCGATGATGCCGCACATGCCGACGTTGTCTTCCAGGATCCACGACATTTCGGCGCGGCGAATACCGCGCCGGTTGGTCGGCCCGAGCCCGGCCTTGATCATGGCGTAGGCCAGCGTCGGACCGAGACGGGTATGGTGATACTCGCGGCGCACGCCCATCAGCGACACCCGCACCGATTTTGGAAAGCGCACCTTCAGCCGCCACAACAGCTTGGCCCAACCGAACGGCAGTAGCCGCCCATTCAAATCGGCGATGGCCTCGTTGAGGTTGGGCATGACCGTCAGAAATGCCACCGGGCGACCGTCGATCTCGGCGATCGAGATGAAATCGTGGGGCACCAGCGTCAGCATTTCTTTGCCGATGTGCTGGAACTCGTGTTCGGTGAATGGCACGAAACTCCAGTTCTCCGACCAGGCGTCGTTGAACAGATCGCGCAAAATTTCCAGGTCATGGCTGAGATCTTTCGGATTCAGCGGCCGAATCCGGATCGTCGCCTGATAGCGCTTGAGCATGGCCTCCAGCGTCGCTGGCGATTTGAACGGCACATCGACTTCGTAAGCCAGCAGGTCTTTGACGCCAGCGTAACCGAGCGCTTCCAACTGTTTGGCGTAGTAGCGCGGCGCGTGCCCCATCAGCAGATAGGGTCTGGACTCGAAGCCGTCGACCAGCAGGCCGGATTCCTGGTTGATGTTCAGGCTAAACGGCCCACGCACGCGTTCGATACCCCGCGCACGCAGCCAGTTTTCGGCGGTGGCGAACAAGGCTTGAAACACTTCGGCCTCGTCGGGCGCTTCGATAAAACCAAAAAAACCAGTGCGGTCCTGGTAGCGCTGCAAGTGCAACTGATCGATCTGTGCGGTGATTCGCCCAATCGGCCGACCGCCGCGATAGGCGACAAAAGCCTGCCATTCGGCGTGTTCTGAAAACGGTTGCTTTTGCGCCAGGGCTTCACGTCGCTCAAAACGCAGTGGCGGCACCCAGTACGGGTCTTTGGCATAGATCGACCACGGCACCTCGATGAAATCATCGAGGCTACGGCGGTCGCTGACCGGCTTGACTTGCAGGGGAGAAGCAGCAGTGTCTGACATAAGCGATGAGTGTCCCACGATTCGAAGGCAAGGTGACTATGGCGCGTCGGCGTGTTCCGGTGCGGCGGTTATTT
>PEUI01000139.1:1260-5568 GCA_002785585.1 Lysobacterales bacterium CG02_land_8_20_14_3_00_62_12 | reverse complement strand
TTCAGATCGTATTCGAAGCCGGTGCTGGTCAGCGTGCGGCGTGTCCCATCGACCAACACGGCATCGCCGGTGAGTACCAGTTTGTTGGCCTCGCGCAAATATTCAATGGCGTCCGCCGACGCCGCCACATCGCGCTCGATGCCATTGCGCTTGATCCAGATCCGTGCCGGTTTGCCTTCCAGCAATACCCGCGTAGGCGCTTCCAGCGGTCCATACACCAAGGCCACATCGGACTCGATCGGCCAATCGGTGCCGCTGAGCGTGAAATGTCCGCTGAAGCGGGTGATGTTGTGGTCGGGGTCGTTGGCTGCGGCATCGGCGTGCACCAGAATCGGCTGCTCGCCTTCCAGTTTCAGCTCAGCCGCGGTCGCCGCCAGTGGCAGCAAAATTACCGCACAGGCGGCCACTCGAATCCACGGCGTTGACGCCATCAGCAGCTCCACAAAAGTCGGCGGTGTGAACAGTGGGCAATGATAGCTTGCGGGCACCGCCGATAGCTTGCAGGCAAGCTTCCGCGCCACCACGCCCACCCAATGGCCGCGAAGGCAATACACTGGCCGCCGCCGCGGTCACTCGCCTGCGGGTCGCCACGGCGGCGGCAGCGTGCCGTATGGAAACCTTGAATGATCATCGACCGTTATTTGATTCGTGAAGTGACCGGGCCGTTCGTCGCGGTCAGTGCGATCCTGGTGATCGTCTTCGTCACCTACAGCCTGACCATTTTTCTGGCCGACGCCAGTGCCGGACTATTGGCCATCGGCCAGGTCGCAGCGCTGACTTTTCTGAAAGCAGTAATTGCGCTGGAAGTACTGCTGCCGATTGGTCTGTACGTGGGTGTGTTGCTCGGACTCGGACGGCTGTATTCGGATTCGGAGATGGACGCGCTGCGCGCGGCCGGGGTCGGCGAATGGCAGATCCTCAAGCCGATACTGCGGCTGGCGCTCAGCCTGGCGGTGTTGGTCGGGCTGTTGTCTACTGTGATCCGGCCGCTGGCTTACACCACCAGTTACCGCTTGCGCGCCGAAGCCAAGGTCAGCTCCGAGATCGACCGCATCAAAGCCGGTCGTTTCTATTCTTATGCCGATAGTGGCCGCACCATTTTTATCGAGACCACCGGGAAAATGCTCGATCATCTCACCGGCCTGTTCATTCGCACCCGTAACGCCGAAGGCATCCAGGTCATCGCCGCCAAATCCGGGCAGTTTTTGACCGCGACCAGCGCCAGCGAACACACCTTGATTCTGCGCAACGCCAATTTTTACAAGCGCACCGCGGGCGGCCGCGACCTGTTTGGCCAATTTGATTTGTTTACCATCCGGCTGCCGATCAAGCAGCCCGAACCGGTGACCAACCAAGCCAAAGTGTTGCCGACGCTCCGCCTGCTGCATTCGCAGCGACCAGTCGAGCGGGCCGAGTTTCAGTGGCGTCTGTCGACCCCGATCTCCACGCTGTTGCTGGCGCTGCTGGCGGTGCCGTTGAGTCGCAGTCGGCCGCGCCAGGGGCGCTACGCGCGCATGCTGGTGGCGCTGATCGTGTACGCGCTGTATTTCAATTTGCTCAGCATCACCCGCACCTGGGTGGAGCAGGGATCGCTGACCAACATCGCACCGGTGCCGATGGTCATGGCGGGATTGGCCATCGTCTGGTTTTTTGTGCCGTGGCGACGCTGCTGGTTCGCGCTCTGTGGACGGAAACTCGATGCGACGGCTTGATCGCTACATCGGCCGCAATTTTGTTTTCGGCTTGCTGCCGACGCTGCTGCTGCTGACCGGCCTGTTCAGTTTTTTGGCGCTGGTGCAAGAGCTCGAAGACGTCGGCAAGGGCAGCTACAGCACGCTGTCGGCGTTGGCGGTGATTGCGTTGACGCTGCCGCGCAAGTTGATCGATATCCTGCCGGTGGTGGCACTGCTGGGCGCCCTGACCGGCTTGGGCGGCATGGCCAATCATCGCGAGATCGTGGCCTGCCGGGCATCCGGCATGGCCCCCGCCAGAATGGCCGCGCCGGTGGCGCTAATGGCGGTGCTGGTGATTGTCCTCACGCTGCTGGTGCAGACCTTTGGCATTCCCGGGTGGGAGCGGCAAGCACTGCGGTTGCGCAGCCAGATTACCCAAACCCACGTCGATGGCAGCATCACCGATTTCTGGACGCGCACCGGCGGTCGTTTGCTGCGGGTCGGCGACGTCGTCATGGGGCGGGTGCCGACCGATATCGAGATCTATCAACTGGACGAGCACGATCGCTTGCTGCGGCTGATTCGCGCCGAACATGCCGACATTCTCAATCAGGACGAGTGGTTGTTGCATGGCGTCACCGAAACCGTATTGAGCGGCCAATCGGCAACCACCACCAGCAAGCCCAGTCTGCGCTGGCAAAGTTTTTTGTCGCAAGTGCAGCTCGGGGCGCTGATTCAGCCGGCCAATACGTTGTCGCCACAAACCTTGCTCAGCTACATCCATCGCCTGCAAACCAATCATCTGAACAGTCACGCCTATCGGTTTGCGTTTTGGCAAATGCTCAGCCTGCTGATCGGCATTTTGGCGATGGCGCTGCTCGGCGTGCCGTTTGTCATGGGCTCGTTGCGTTCGGTCTCGATCAATCAACGGGTCGCCTTGGGCGGCGCCATCGGCATGGCGTTCTATTTAAGCGAACAGGTCACCGGCAATCTGGCCGTGCTCTATGAACTTGATCCCATCACCGCCGCGATGGCCCCCGATCTGACCATGCTCGCGGTGGCCATCATCGCCTTGGCGCGCGCGCGCTAATCCGCCGATTGCGGTTCAATGCGCGGGCGCCAGGGGAACTTGCCAAGTCTGATCGGCGATCACCAGAAATCTCCCCGGCGCTGCCAGCTCTGCTTGTTTGAGTTGCATGCGCAGCGTCCAGCCCGCGGCCTGACGACTGACATCGAACAGCCGATACGAGGCCGGCCGCGAGGCGACCACACTGGACGCCGAAGCCGTGCCGAAAATCCGCAGCGCGCCGTGCTGAAGCGCCAGATTGCGGTGCAGGTGGCCGTGCAAAACCAGATCGGCACCGGCTTGGGTCAGCACCTTGGCCAGCGCGGGCGCATCGGTCAACGCCCGCCGCCAATCGGTTTGCCCGGGCCAGGGCGGATGATGGATCAACACCCAAACCAGCGCGGAATTGGCCTTGGCGGCGCGAATGCTGTGCGCCAACCGCTGCAATTGCGCGCTGCCCAAACGACCGGTGGCCATGAATAGCGGCGCCGGCACGGCGCTGTTCAGCCCGATCAAGGCGAGTCCGCCCTGATCGATCTGCAACGGATATTGGTCGGCGCCGAGCGCCGCCGTGGTCGCTGGCGGCAGGTGCAGATAGTCGGCCCAATGGCAGGTCATCTGCGCTCCGCAATCGCCGGCGTAGCTGTCGTGATTGCCGGGAATCAGCAGCACTTTTTCCGGACTTGCCAGACGCCGCAACCAATCGCCGGCTACCGCGATTTCGGCCGGCAAGCCGATATGCACCAGATCGCCGGTGATCAGCACCCGGTCGGCATTTTCGGCGGCAACCGCGACCCGAACCTGCTCCAGCATGTCAGCACTGTGCTGCCAGCGTCGATTTTTCCACCAGGACAGATAACCCGACCAACGCTTGCCGCGTAACTGCGCCAACGCGCAGTGCGCCAATGAGGTCAGGTGCAGGTCGGTCAGGTGGATCAAACGCATCTTTGGTTTACCGGTCAGCAGCGGCTGTCTATACTTGGCACTCTGGCACATGGGCGTCGCGGCGACCAGGCACCCGAAAACCCTCACCACAGCAGCCGGAGTTAGCACGGTGATTTCCGAAACGATGGCCGTCGCGGACTCGGCAGCAACCGCCGAGCACCCTGCCAGTTCGGCCACTCTTGAACCGGCGTTGGCGTATGTGCTGCGACAAATCGCGGTGCCAGCCAGCGTTCGTACCGATCCGCAGATTGTGCAAATGCTGGCGCTGGTGCGCGAGCGTTTTGGCGATTCGCTGGACGCCGTGCTGATTTATGGATCCTACCTGCGCGGTCAACGCGACACCGTTCTCGATTTTTATGCCCTACTCGACAACTACCGCTGTCTGCCGGTTTGGCAGGGCGTGCTGTGCCGCCTGTTGCCGCCCAATGTTTACGATTTGGCGTTGGGGTCCGGCGCCGAGTCGGTGCAGGCCAAGTGTGCCGGCATGCGCCTGCGGCGCTTTGCGTCGGCGGTGAGAAACGACTTTCACTCTTATTTTTGGGCGCGCTTTGCCCAGCCCAGTTTGCTGCTCTATTGCCGTGATGAGTCAGTCCACCTGCGCGTTGCCGAAGCCCTGGTCGATGC
>PEUI01000139.1:1084-1230 GCA_002785585.1 Lysobacterales bacterium CG02_land_8_20_14_3_00_62_12 | reverse complement strand
GACGCTACCCAAGCAGACCACGACCCGCGAAATCTGGATTCGCGGTCTCGCCCTGACTTATCAGGCCGAGTTGCGCGCCGAACGCAGCGGCCATGGCGACAGCTTGGTCGATAGCAACTTGGCCTATCTGCAAACCTTGACGCAAC
>PEUI01000139.1:0-1036 GCA_002785585.1 Lysobacterales bacterium CG02_land_8_20_14_3_00_62_12 | reverse complement strand
GTGAGTGGCATAACCGGAGCAGCGCGCTCAAGCGACGTCTGCAAGCCGTCGGCTGGTGGTTGCGGCGCTGGCAGGGCAAGCCGCTGTCGCTGGCACGGATCGCAAAGGCAGCGACCATGTTCGCTGCACCGCTGGACTATCTGCTGTGGAAAATCGAACGCCATTCCGGTATCCACGTCGAAGCCAATGCGCGGCAACGCCGCTATCCGTTGATCTTTGCCTGGTCGCTGCTGTGGCGGCTATATCGACGCGGTGCCTTCAAATGAGCGTCAACCCTCCTCTGTGCCGATGGCGCGGCCCGGTTTACAGCTGGCGGCGATGGCAGTCGGACCGGTCGTAAGTAAGCCGCCCATGCCGCCGATCTTCCGGACTGGACCAGGCTGCCTGCCGCGTACCGAAACCAGCGTGATCCGCCGGTGAATACGCCGCTCGACACCGACCCAAAACGCGCTCAACTCAGGCCCATGCGCCGGGTCGCCCGCAACTTTGGCTTGCTGCTGCGCGGCCGCTGGATCGCCGCGGTAATGGCGTTCGCCGCCACCACGCTGTCGGCGCGCGCGCTCGGGCCGAGTGATTTCGGCATCATCGTGCTGTTGCAGGCCTACGTATTTCTGGTCCGCGGCATCATCGACTTTCAACCGTTCGAAGCCATCGTTCGCTTCGGCGTGGCGCTGCATGACCAAAATCAGCAAGCAGCTTTGGCGCGCTTGAGCAAGCTGTGTCTGCGCGTCGATCACGGCTCGGCGCTGGTGGCCGCCACGCTCGCCACGCTGCTGGCGCCGTTGGCTGGCTATTTCCTCAAGCTTGAGCAGACACCGGTGCTGATGTTGGCGGCTTACAGTCTGACCCTGCTCGCCACCGGCAATGGCACTTCCACGGGCCTGTTGCGTCTGTATGATCGATTCGATGTGATCGGCAGGCAAATGTTGGTCGGGCCACTGATCCGCGTCATCGGCGTCGGCATCGCCTTTGTGTTGCAGGCTGGACTGAGCACCTATGTTGGCATCTGGGCGCTGGCTTACGTCAGCGAAAACCT
>PEUI01000324.1 GCA_002785585.1 Lysobacterales bacterium CG02_land_8_20_14_3_00_62_12 | reverse complement strand
GTGCTTTTGTGACCGGCCGCCACTTCGGCGGCGACGCGGGCTTGGTGGCTGGCTTTGTGCGCCAACATCGGCTGGCCAACGATGTCGCCGATGGCGAAAATATGCGGCTGGTTGGTGAGGACCGGTGTCAGGTCTAGCATCGGAGCATTCATTGATGGCTACGGCTACTCTGGCTTCCGAACCGCCCGCCCTACCGTCGTGAAATGTACGCCGAAGTGAACCGCGATCTGCGCGTAGCTGTATTCGCCGGTCGCCGATGCCGCGCGCATGGCGGCATCGCGATCCGGGTGGGCTTTCGCAATCGCCATTAATGTGAATGGCACTTACTTTGTCTCCCACGCGTGGCCATGAATCTCGATTTTGCGGCGAGCCTGGGCGCGCGGAACCTTTAGCCATGGATAGGGTTTGGGTCGTCGCTTTCGCATTCGCGGCTCGATGCGACCGGCCCGATTGCCCACCCTGCATTGGGCGATCAGCGAGAACAGCCGTCCACAATCTTTCGCAACCGACAGACCTCGCGCGACCCACTCCGTCCACAGTTGAACGGTGTGCTTGAAGCTCAGCTCGCGCGGGTCTATGCCGGCATTGCAGGCCGCCTGCGCCATGAGCAGCCGGATCGTGTTGTAGGCCAGCAGATGGACCCAGAGCTGTTTCTCGTTCATCTGCGGCGTCTGGCAGCTCAGCACGTCCATGCCCGTGGTGGTCTTGAGGTTGCGCAAATCGAGTTCGACGTTCCAGCGCCGCGCATACAGCGCCGAGAGATCGTCCTTGCTGACCTTGCGATGATCAAGCAGTGTGGTGACCAATACCTGGTGAGCGACTTTGACTTCACGGACAGTGAGTTCGTCGGGAAAGTGAGCGTACTGCTCGGGCGTCATCCACTCTGGACGCGCGGCAGGCTTGGGCCAGCGCCTTCTCGTGGAGCAAACGACCTGTTTCGCGTGTCAGCGTACTGAGCATCTGCAGCGGCAGGCGCTGACGGGCCCGGCAAAACCCGCCGGTGCGAACGCTGCATGGCCTCAAACCATCGGCCGCGCGCTGCGCGGCCCAGCCGTTGACCGCCTTCTGGCACGAGCCATCGGCCTCCAGCACCTGACGCATGAACATGGACAGCGCAACCGTGGGCGGATAGAGCCGCTCGCGATGCTCAGGCAGCAGCGCTTCGGTTGTCGCAAGCAATTCCGGGCTGGTCAGCACGTTGAAGAACTCCACCGCCTCGGTTGCCCGCGCCCGGCGTCCGATACTGCTGCGACGTTGATGCAAAGCGCTTCGTGCATTACGATTCATGGTGGCTGGCCTTTCGAAAGATGGTTTCGGTGCTTTGTAACAACCATCCTATCAATCCCTTGGCCAGTCACCTCCTTTTCTCTTCACATTCAAATGCTTACCCCCATGACTTCAAGGTTGAGGGGCTTAAGTAAGTGCCATTCGCCTTAAGTTAACGATCGCTTAGCGACAACCCCGCTAAAACGCTCTCAATGGAAGAACTTCACGACAACCCGGGGACGCCACGTCGGTCAGTGGGTGGGGCGGATTGCCAATGGCAGCGCGTGCTGGCGATGGCCATTAGCCTGGTCGTGCATCTTGCCGTGTTGCTGGCATTGTTGCGTCCGACTCCGCCCACGTCGTTGCCAGCGCCCACGCAAACGTTTGCTTCGACAGGATTGCAACTTGAGCTAATCGACCCGATTGAGGCCGAGTCGGCAGCCGTCCAGCCGATGTTTTTAGCGAGTCGCAAGACCACTGCGGCCACGCTAGTTCGTTCGTCGGCGCGGGCAACCGCCACCGCTTCTGCCGCCCCGCCTCGCCCACTCGCAGCCTCGGCACATCCGCCCAACACTACGGCGTCCTTGCTGGCGGGCATCGCTACAGCGGCTGCGGCGGAGGCCAACGCGGTACCGAAATCGCGATGGTCACCTGCAGCCCAGCCGCTGTTGCTACTGCCCGGGCGGGCACAGCCCTTTATCGCTGTACCGTTGCCGCATCGGCAACGTCGCAGCACCCAGGACGTTGTGGTGGGGATGCTGAGATTGATCGGCGGCACCATGGCCGCCCATCCGGATGCAATGGGTGACCAAGGCACGTTGATCGATCCATTGCGGGCCCAGCTTGGACGATTGGCCCACGACCATCCGGACCTGGATTGCAGCGATCCGGAAAATCCGAGTCTAGACCCGCGCTGCCTGCAAATGCATTGAGCGCGCGAAGATGACAACCACCGTCACCGGAAATTTCCCGCCGCGTCACCCGCCGCCAGCGACGCTTGCTTTGCGCGATTAGCGGTGGGGATCCTAGGATAAATAGATCAGGCGAGCCATCAGCAGCGACGCCCCGAACTCGACGTGGCAAGGTTAAAACGCTTCAGAATTGAGTGCTGCGAGTTCAACCACCGCGCTTCATGAACTGGAAGAACTCGTCATTGCTCTTGGTGTTTTTCATCTTGTCGAGCATGAACTCCATCGCGGCGAGTTCGTCCATCGGATGCAATAACTTTCGTAGAATCCAGATTTTTTGCAATCGCTCAGCATCGATCAGCAACTCTTCGCGTCGGGTTCCGGACCGATTGATGTTCAGCGCCGGATAGACACGTTTTTCGGCGATACGGCGATCCATGTGGACTTCCATGTTGCCGGTGCCCTTGAATTCTTCGTAGATCACTTCGTCCATTTTCGACCCGGTTTCCACCAGCGCGGTTGCCAGGATGGTGAGCGAGCCACCTTCTTCAGCTTTGCGGGCGGCACCGAAAAAGCGTTTGGGTCGTTGCAGCGCATTGGCATCAACACCACCGGTCAGCACCTTGCCCGAGGCGGGTACTACGGTGTTGTAGGCGCGCGCCAGGCGGGTGATGGAGTCGAGCAAAATCACCACGTCCTTCTTGTGCTCAACCAATCGCTTGGCACGTTCGATCACCATCTCGGCAACCTGCACATGCCGTGCCGCCGGTTCATCGAAGGTCGAGCTGATCACTTCAGCGCGGACACTGCGCTGCATTTCGGTTACTTCTTCCGGGCGTTCGTCGATCAGCAAAATAATCAGATGCACTTCCGGGTGATTGTGCACGATCGCTTGTGCGACGTTTTGCAACAGCATGGTTTTGCCAGCTTTTGGCGGTGACACAATCAGTCCACGCTGGCCTTTGCCCACCGGAGAAATCATGTCCATGATGCGGCCAGTGATGTCTTCGGACGAGCCATTGCCGCGCTCCAGGCGAAATGCTTCGCGCGGAAACAGCGGTGTCAGATTTTCGAACAGTGCTTTGTTCTTCGACGCTTCCAGTGGTTCGCCGTTGATCTCATTGACCTTGAGCAAGGCCACATAGCGCTCGCCATCTTTCGGTGATCGAATCTTGCCGGTGACAAAGTCGCCGGTACGCAAATTGAAACGGCGAATCTGGCTGGGACTGATGTAGATGTCATCGGGTCCGGCGAGGTAACTGGAATCGAACGCGCGCAGAAAACCGAAACCATCCTGCAAAATCTCCACGACGCCTTCACCGTCAATACCCTCTGGGGTACGCGTCAGCACTTTCAGGATGGAAAAGGTGACATCTTGCTTGCGGGCGCGGGCGACGCCTTCCTGGATGCCGATTTTTTCTGCCAACTCCACCAACTGGTAGGCCGACATGCGGCGCACCGCGTTCAGGCTGGTCGGCGCATCGGCGGGAATGGTGAAGCGCTGGTTGAGCGGCGCCTGCTGCTGTGGTTCGATGTTTTCACCATCGCCAACATCACTCATGCCGGCGCGATTCAATTGCTGATTGCCACGCTCCGGCCGTTCGGCACGCTCGGGCCGATCACCACGCTCGGGGCGTTCGCGGTCACGATCAAAGCGACTGCGGCGATGGTTGCGGCGTTCGCTACGCGATGGTCGCGGGCCACCAGCGCCATCTGGCGTTGCGCCAGCAACTTCGCCATTGCTGTTGCTACTAGCGGCACTCGCCGCCTGACCATTGCCAGCACTCTCCGGTGGCGGTCGTTCGGCCGCAGGCTCGCTGCCTGCATGGACCTCGGCAGGGGCCGTCGACGGCGCTACTGGGGCCACCGGGGCCGGTTCATTGCGGGGTTGTGGGCTATTGCCCGGTTCAAGCACGTCAGAATCGCGCATGGTGCGCATGGTCTCGATAGGAAGGAATGAAATACATTCGGAATAGACTTTTGGCGGCCACGAAACACGCATAGGTTTCGCGATTTCGATCACCGCGCAGGCCGCAGCCTGACTTCTGATCCATACACCGGGAATCACAGACATCCAGTGCAGTCCGCAGCACAATAGCAAGCATTCGGCGCGTGGTAAAGTTTTCTGGGTTCAGGCACACCGACGATAGCCGCATCGCTCGCCAACCGCAGCGTCCCGGAGAGCTTGTCATCCATCGGCTTTTTCGAGGTTATCAGCGTACATGCAGCCATCGGCGAGATTCCAATACCTGCGGGATCAACTGTTGGTTCCAGCGCTGGCGGCGCTGCTGCCTTGGCGTCTGGGCTTCAAGTACCTACGTCACCTAAGTCGCGATCTGCGACGCCTGGATGGGATCGGCGAGCTCGCCCGGCGGGCGGCGACAACGCACCTCGGTCCTGCCGCCAACCTGAACTTCGCGCAACGGTCGCTATTGGTGCGATGGGTGGATGGCTGCGACGCTTTCTTGCTGCGGCTCAGGAGTGATCGCTACCTGCAGCGCTGGCTGGATGTCGACGGCCAGTGGCCACAGCCACCATTTCTCGCCGTCAACTTGCATTACGGCGCCGGCATGTGGGGGTTGCGACACTTGAAGCGTCACGCGCAGCGCGGACATTTCCTGTCGATTCGTTTTGCGGGCGCTGCGGCGCCTCGCGGCTGGCTGCGGGGTTTGCTCAAGTTCCGCCAGAACAGCGTTGAACGTGCGCTCGGCGCACCGGTCATTTTCACCGGCGGCGCGCGCAAACAGATCCTGGCAGCACTGCGCGCCGGTACCTCGGTAGTGGCGCTACTCGACAGCCCGGAGCTGCCCGAACGGGGAACTTGCCAAGTGGATTTGTTTGGGGCGCCCATGCATCTGCACACGGGAGTGATACTGCTCGCCCTGGAAGCGGGCGTACCGATCGTGCCGTTTCTGGTGCAGTTGGGTGATGACGGTCGGCGCCAGCTCGGTATCGGACCGGCGATTCACGCCACCACCGCGGCGGCCGTCGTGGCAGAATTGTCGCCTTGGTTTCGGCACCGGGTACACGCCGATCCTGCCAGCTGGCACCTGTGGCCGCAGCAAGCCGAGTTTGCCAAGCTGGGCGCAATCGCCCCCACCCCGGAGATCGGTATAGAAACCGATTGCGCAATCAAGCGTTGACCGCCGATGATGACGGGGCGTTATTGGCACCGGCAGGGCGCGCCCAACCAGCCCGCATTACCGATTGATCCAGCCACCTCGGAAGCACTTGCGCTGCTCATGAACACTCTGATTGATTCTTTTGTCATCGTCACTGAAGTGGCGCAAGGTCCAGCCTTGGCGGGGGCTTTGTTTGAGCGCAAATATCATGCGGCCATGCCCGATTTTGGTCACCATATCGTGGCGTTCTGGAAACGCGAAGACGCCAGTTTCGTGCCCGCAAGTTATGTGCACTTCACCGATTGCGGTGATATTTTTTTGGCTGGCGGCGCTTGCACCGATGGCTCGGTGTTGCGCGCCATGAGTGCTGCACAGCAGGCAGCGGTGGCGGACTATGGCGCGCTGATGTTGGCGACACTGCGCTATGGCTTTGATCGCTACGGGCCGCGTTGCGATGCCGTTTTTACCTGTTGTGGCGATCTCCGCGCCTTGCAAACCACGCCAATCGTGGGTTTTATCGAAACCGGCGTTCCCCATCTGCTGGTGCGCTGGATGCGTGACCTGAGCTCGGCGCGCACGGCAGAGTTGATCGCCAAAGCGCGAAGTTTCATGCCATTCTGAAACGCGCCCGCCAGTGTCTACCAAACAACGCTTCCTGACCTGAAACACGCTCGCCCATGCTGCCGATCTTCACTTACCACGGCTTCAATATTGCGGGCAACGCCTATGCCGATAACGACCACGTGGCGTTGGCTAGCGATTTGCGCACCTTGCATGCCCGTGGGCGCAAGGTGTTTGCCTTGTCAAAGATCGTCGACCATCTGCTGCTTGGCACCCTCGCCGAGCTCGGTGATGGCGTCGGCATCAGCTTTGACGATGGCACTGACTTCGATGCGATCGACCTGACCCATCCGGTTCACGGCCGACAGCGCTCGCTGCTCGGCATCCTCAGCGACTTCCGGCAGGAAACCAATATGCCGGTGATTGCCACCGCTTTCGTGATTGCTTCACCGGCGGCGAGACTGGCGATCGCGCACCGCGAAGTCTTTGGCCAGGATTGGATGCGTAGTAGCTGGTGGCCATCCGCACAAGCCAGCGGCTTGTTGGAGATTGGCAATCACAGTTGGGATCATCAGCACCCGGCGTTGATCGACGCAAACACTGGCCAACCCAAATCCGGCCGCTTCGACGACATCACTTCGCTGGCGCTGGCTGAGACTGAGATTGCCGACGCCCAGCGATTGATTGAGCAACTGGCGCCGGGTCCGGCGGCGGCGTTGTTCGCTTATCCGTATGGTCAATCCAATGACTTCCTGCGTCACGACTACCTGCCCCACCAGCAGCGGCGTCACGGCATTCGCGCCGCCTTTGGTTGCACGCCGGCCAAGGTCCAAGCGGCTACCGATCGCTGGCAGATTCCGCGCTATGTGTGCGGACTGCACTGGAAGTCCGCAGCGGAGTTTTCTCGATTGCTGGACTGAACCCTGACTCAGGCGAGCTGCTTGTCAATCAATTGCGTCAGCTGGGTCTTGCTGAGCGCGCCGATATGGGTGTCTTGCACCTTGCCATCCTTGAAAATCATCAAGGTGGGAATGCCACGGACACCGTACGTTCGCGGCGTTTTTTGTGCTTCATCGACATTGACTTTGACCACTTTCAGCCGACCCTGGTAGCTGCTGGCAACCTCTTCGATCAGCGGCCCGATCATCTTGCAAGGGGCACACCACTCGGCCCAGAAATCGACCAGCACCGGCTCGCTGGATTGCAGCACGGCGCCGTCGAAACCGGCGTCATCAACGTGGTGGACAAGTTCACTCATGGGGTACTCCTTGGGGGCGGTTGTTGCTGGAACGCGGATTATTCAGGCCGATCAGCTACACTTCGCCGGTTGCGCTCGCCGTCGGCGAATTCGTTCCCAGCAGCGGTCTGTCGTTTTGGACTGGCTTGAAGAGGTGGGATTTTCGCCGCCATTGTGTGCTCGATCAAGCACAGTCTGCAACTTAACACCCCTGGTGGCCAATGGTTGGCCGCTACCCAAGCCGACGAGGCCACCTTTAGTGTCTGACAAACCGCTGACCGATATTTGTTTTGATAGTTTTGATTTGCAGCCGACGCTGCTCTCGGGTCTGGCCGACACCGGCTTCCTGCGCTGTACGCCGATTCAAGCGATGAGTTTGCCGTTGACCCTGGCCGGCAAAGACGTGGCCGGCCAGGCGCAGACCGGAACCGGCAAGACCGCCGCTTTTCTGGTCGCCTTGTTCAACCGCCTGTTGACCAAGCCCGCTGCCGTGCAGCGGCGCAGCAACGACCCGCGTGCGGTGATTTTGGCGCCCACCCGCGAGCTCGCCATCCAGATTGAAAAGGATGCGCGACAAATTGGCCGCCACACCGGGCTGAAATTGGCCTTGATCTACGGCGGTGTCGATTACGACAAACAGCGCAAGCTGCTCGGAGACGGCGTCGATGTAATCATTGCCACCCCTGGCCGCCTGATCGATTTCGTGCGTCAGCACGCGGTGGACTTCCGTGCGGTGGAAGTGATGGTCATGGACGAAGCGGACCGCATGTTTGACCTGGGTTTCATCAAGGACATTCGCTTTTTGTTGCGCAAAATGCCGGGGCCCAGTGAACGCCAGAATCTGCTGTTTTCGGCCACCCTCAGTAGCCGCGTGCTGGAGCTGGCCTACGAGCACATGAACGACCCGGAAAAGTTGGTCGTCGAGACCGCCACGATTACCGCCGCGCACGTGCATCAATCGGTGTATTTCCCGGCGACCGAAGAAAAACTACCGCTGTTGTTGGGCATCCTGTCGCACAAAGCCGAAGCCCTGCTGCGCGGTATGGTCTTCGTCAACACCAAGGTTGCCTGCGAGCGCGTCGCCCGCACTTTGGAACGCGCCGGCTACCGCGTCGGGGTGCTCTCGGGAGACGTGCCACAAAGGAAGCGCGAAGCGCTGCTTGGCGGCTTTATCAAGGGCGATCTGAATCTCCTGGTGGCGACCGACGTGGCCGCCCGCGGCCTGCACATTCCTGCGGTCAGCCATGTTTTCAACTACGACTTGCCGTTCGATGCCGAGGATTACGTGCACCGCATCGGCCGCACCGCACGACTCGGCGCCGAAGGTGACGCGATCAGCTTCGCCTGCGACGAGTACGCGATCAGCCTGCCCGATATCGAAGCCTTTATCGGTCAAAAGATTCCGGTCGTACAGATTGATCCGTCGATGTTGGTCGAAGTACCACGCGGCCCACGACCGATCGCCGCAGGCGAAACCCGGGCGCCCAGCATTATCGAAGACGCCCTCGCCGAGGCAGCGGCCGAGCGCAAAAAGCGGCGCGAGCGCGATCAACGCGATGGCAAATCGGTCGGTCGCGGACCCCGACCCGGCGGCGGCAGCGCGGGCAGTAGCCGATCATCGGGCACCGACGCGCGGCGCCATGCCGGCAACCCGCGACGTGGCGATTCTGGCAGTGGGCAGCAAGCGCACGCGGGTCCTTTGCATCGGCCAGCGACGGCGGTTGATCAGCCAGTCGCCGTCGCCCCTGCTGGAGCCAGCGTCGGCAACAGCGCCGACAGCGAGCGCAAGCGCCAGCGACGACGGTCGCATGGCGGGCGTGAGCGACTTGAGCAAGCAGGAAACGCGACCGCCAGTAGCCATCAAGCCGTGCCGAACCCGGTCGCCAGTGCCAACGCCACCCCACTGTGGATGCGCCTGAAGCAAAAAATCAAAGCCTGGGTACAGCGCTTGCCACCGGCACAGCAGTAGCGCGCTGGCCCTCACCAGCGCAATGAATTGAACGAATTCTTGCCGCTGGAAGGTTGTGGTAACGTTTCTGCTTCGCCTATTAACCCGGGGAAGGGATCCACCATGACCACCGTGGCGCGTGGTGCCTGTTTATGCGGCGCGGTCCAGTTCGCAGCGACGTTGCCGAGTTTGTGGTGTGCACATTGTCATTGCTCGCAGTGCCAACGCGCCCATGGCGCCGGGGTGGTGACCTGGGTGGGATTTGCCAGCGCCGCGTTGCGGCTGAGCGACGACCAGCAGTTGCGGTGGTATGCCTCATCGCTAGCAGCCGAGCGCGGCTTCTGTCAGCGTTGCGGCGCATCGTTGTTCTTTCGATCCAGCCGCTGGCCGGGTGAGATACACATTGCGCGCGCCAACTTCACGGATTCGCTGGATCGCCAACCCGAAGCCCATGTCTACTTTGCCAACCACGTTGCTTGGCTGGCGCTGGCCGACACCCTGCCACGCCACGCGGAACTACCCGACGTGGCCGCATCGGAGCGTCCTT
>PEUI01000151.1:1487-3564 GCA_002785585.1 Lysobacterales bacterium CG02_land_8_20_14_3_00_62_12 | reverse complement strand
GGCACGGGTGTTGGGCGGGCGGCCTTCCTGAGTTTGCGGCGGCGTGGGTTCGCGAGTTCGCGATGCCGCAGACACCGCGAACCAGTGTTCGTTTAATCGCCCCGTCCGCGTCGTCCTGGCGCGTTACTGTTGCCGGAGGGTTGGCCATGTCAGTACGGATATTGTTGCTGGTTTTTCTGGGGGTCCTGATGAACGCTCCTTTGTTCGCCAAAGCGCCGGTTGCCCTCACCGCACTGGTGATCCACGGCGGCGCCGGCGTGATGAGCAAGGAGGCGCTGAAGGCGGAAGATCGGCTGCTGATTCGTGCCGAACTCGATCAGGCGTTGGACGCTGGCAACGCCATCCTGAAAGCAGGCGGCAGCGCGCTTGATGCGGTGACGGCGGCGATTGCGGTGCTGGAAGATTCGCCCTGGTTCAACGCTGGCAAGGGCGCGGTGTTCAATGCCGAGGGTGGCCACGAACTGGATGCCTCGATCATGGAGGGCCACACGCGCCGCGCTGGCGCGGTGGCTGGGGTGAGCACGGTGAAGCATCCGATCAAGCTGGCGCGTGCGGTGATGGAACATTCTCCGCATGTGTTGTTGGCGGGCGCGGGGGCGGAGCAGTTCGCCGATACCCGCAGCGAAATCGAACGCGTCGCGCCCAGCTATTTCGACACCGAGCGCCGTCGCCAACAGTTGGAAAAGGCGCGCGCACTGGAATCGGCGCAGGCCATGGCCACGGTGCCGGGCACCTATTTCGGCACCGTGGGCGCGGTGGCATTGGATCAACACGGGCACATCGCGGCGGGCACTTCCACCGGCGGCATGACCAACAAGCGCTGGAGCCGGATTGGTGATTCGCCGATCATCGGCGCCGGTACTTATGCCAATGATCGTTGTGGCGTCTCCAGCACCGGCTGGGGCGAGTTTTATATTCGCGCTGTGGCCGCTTTTGATATCTGTGCCCGTGTCGAATACCGGGGCGATTCACTGGCCAAGGCCGCCGCCGAGGTGGTCAACCACATAGTGCCGAAGCTGGGTGGCGACGGTGGCGCGATTGCGTTGGATGGCGAGGGCAATATCACCATGCCGTTCAACACCAGCGGCATGTTTCGTGGCTGGATTCACCCCGATGGCAAACGCGGCACGGCGATTTTTGCCGATGACGAGTGAGTCGCTGCCCGTCGTTGTGGCGAATCGATCATGTGGTCTTGATGCCGATGATTGGCGTTAAGCGACGGCCCGTGGCTGCCGCCCGCCTTAGCTGGCGACGCGCGAACGCCAGTAACCTGGCGCTTGATGGCAATGCATAATGGCAACGACCACAATCGCTTTGGGCTCCACGGTATAGAGCACTGCATACGGAAATACCCGGACCAAGCGTCGCCTGACATCTGCTTCGAGAAAAGGCCAACGGTCAGAACTTTCCAGAATACTGTCGAGCGCAGCCTCGACGGTTGCAAAGAAGCGGGTTCCCAAGCCCGCTTGTCGCCCCTCATAAAAACTGATCGTCGCTTCGTACTCTTGAAAGGCCTCAGGATGAAACTCAATTTTCATTTCTTGAGTAGCGCGCGAATTCTGCTGCGAACCACGTCGGCCGGAAGGGTCTGCACCTGCCCGGATCGCACTTCATCTCGACGCCTAAGTGCTTCGCTGGCCCAAAGAGTGCGAACGTCTTCGTCAATGAGCGGATCAAGACTCTCAACCAGACGATCAGCCAGCAGCGCCCTGGCATCACTGGGGAGTCCCAACATGGCTTCGGTGAGTTTTTCGACTGGAATGGCCATGGGCTCGAGAATACTTGGCGGGAATGGGTAGTTCAACGGCCGTCGACCAAGCTGCATGGCAATGGCTTGTCCGCAGTTTTCTGCGGCTTGGCGCCGTTGCACGCTGGAATGTTCTGGCCAAGTGTACCCAGTGGAAGACCAAGTGGATTTTGCGGTGGAGTTCTTGTTAGGAAAGCGGCGACGGTGGGGCGATGAGGTTGGATGGCGATATCACCATGCCGTTCAACACCAGCGGCATGTTTCGTGGCTGGATCCACCCCGATGGCAAGCGCGGCACGGCAATTTTTGCCGATGTCCAGTAAGGCGTCG
>PEUI01000151.1:0-1444 GCA_002785585.1 Lysobacterales bacterium CG02_land_8_20_14_3_00_62_12 | reverse complement strand
AGGGGAGCATAGTCGGACTATGTGACGCTTTGTGCAACGACGCAGGCGGGCGATAAGGACCAGCAAGATAGGTAAGTTATTTCTGCGCGACGCCTAAGGCCGCAAGCCATAACGATCAATGCGCCAAGGTGCGTTCTTGCCAACGTGTCATGGAGGCGATTTTCGACAAGACCATCAGCGTTGGCTGCCCTGCCGTTTAGCCCCGGGGCTGGTGCCGGGCGCTCCCGCTCACCGCGCACTGCTTGATTGCGTTCAGCGGCAGGATGAACGCCTAAGTCATTGCTTGCTGAACTGCGTCGTTGTTGGATGACGCTGCGTGACGGCGGCGCTGGAGCCGTTCTGCGCTTCGCGGCTACCATTTCCCGAAAGGCGAGGCGTGAAGCCAATTGCGCAGCGCGGCCGGGCTTGCGCCACAATGCGCGCATGTCTGCTGCCCATCACCATGGTCCGTCGCAGCCTTCGCTAGCGAACGATCCACACGATCACCACGCTGATCGAAGCCAAGGCTCCGGTCGAGCGTTTTCGGTGAGCGTTGCGCTCAACGTCGCCTTGGTCGGCTTCCAGGTCGTGGTCGGCTGGAAGATTGGCTCGCTGGCGCTGCTCGGTGATGCCGGCCATAACGCTTCCGACATACTCGGCCTGCTCACCGCTTGGGGCGCCTCGCTGCTGGCGATGCGGCGCCCGGATGCGCGCCACACTTATGGCTTTGCCCGCTCCACCATTCTGGCGGCGTTGTTCAACGCTCTGGTGCTGCTGCTGACTTGCCTGTGGTTGGCGCTGGAGAGTTGGCGCCATTTGCAAACGCAACCGCCGGTGCCCGGATTTTGGGTCATGGTCGCGGCGGCGGTCGGTTTTTTGGTCAACGCCGGATCGGCGGCGCTGTTTTATCAGCAGGGTAAAGCCGACATCAATCTGCGCGGCGCGTTCCTGCATCTGGCGGTGGATGCGGGGGTCTCGCTGATGGTGGTGGTGGTGGGCGGATTGCTGCTGCTCACCGGTTGGTCCTGGCTCGATCCGGTCGCCGGTTTGTTGATTTCGGTGGTGATCTTCATCAGCGCTTTTGGCTTGTTGCGCGATGCCACCGATCTGGCGCTGGACGCGGTGCCGCACGGCTTGCATCTGGATGAGCTGCGCAGCGCGTTGGAACAACTCGAAGGCGTCGAGCGCGCGCACGACTTGCACGTTTGGGCCTTGAGCACCACGGTGGCGGCGCTGACCGTGCATCTGGAGTACGACGGCGACCGCGATGGCGATCAGTTGCTGGCCACCGCGCAGACGCTTTTGGCCAAACGCTTCGGCATTCTGCACAGCACCATCCAGTTGGAGCGCCAGGCCTGCGCCAGTACCGCTTGCGAAAGCAAACAGCGGCACTAAGGCGTCGCGCAGAAATAACTTGCCCATCTTGCTGGTCCTTATCGCCCGCCTGCGTCGTTGCACAAAGCGT